>CAYNGN010000132.1:0-6959 GCA_964396615.1 uncultured Thiothrix sp.
CACGCCAAGCCCCCCCCCCCAATGCAACACCTCCTCCTTTTGTTGTAAAAAGATGCCCCACATCATAATGATCACTACCAATAATATTGGTTATGAGTGTTTGGTTTTGTTGTAAAAAATCATCTGCACTGCCAAAAAAAGGATCATTACCAGCATCCGTAAAAATAAGCTGATCATTATTACTAACTAACTCAAAGTGAATAGCCGCATCACGTTCATAGATATGATTAATGCGATTAATAGTTGATGCAATAGCAGCCAAAGCGGTCGCTTTTGTACCACCATGTTGAGCGGTATACTCCCCCGTTGCACTCACTGCAAGGCGATACTTATGCACAGCAGTATCACTAATAAACCCTGAGTTTTGTTGTAATTTTTCACCAATGTTATAATCATAACCTACATCATCAGTATGATCATGTGCCAACGCACACTGATGTGTATCACCTCTCTTTGCCTTTATCTCTGGTACACTATCTGAAGCTACTCCCCAGTAACTACGATATATATTTTGTTCTTGCGGTTGTTCTTGAGCTACAACGTCAGTAACAGGATCAATATAGGCTATTTTTCCTGTTGCAGTGTACAACATCGCATGAAAACCTACTGGCGATAGCTCAATACGCCCTACAAGAGCAGTATCATCACTTAAAACCTTATACGTCCGTACATTGGGAAACTTTTGTTGTAACGCCATAGAAAGCGTTTGTGTTACCTGAACAATAACCTCTTGATATGAACCATCAGGCAAAGGTAGCTCAATCAAAGACTCTGCATTAGCCGCCTGCTGCAAACCTTGCATCATTTGCTCAACATCAAGTTGCAACAATAAATCAGCCTCTTTTTCACTTTTATACGGTGCTGACCATGATTGCCATAAGCCAGCCTTTGCGACCACTGCCGAAGACCCACATAAACACAAAACCAAAACAACAAAAGAGTAATAACGCATGACACAACACTCGGCAATAGTTAACAATGCCTCGATAGTGCTAAATGCGTTAGCTAAGCTTAAGCAGAAGAGTTATTAATGTGCTTATAAATACGACATAACGATCAAAAATACGTCTATCTGCTCCACATAACCAGTTATTCAAACTGCGGTATTTTTATGCAGACCACCTGAAAAAATAATGATTAATCAGCATCTTCATCACCCTTCGTTTTCACCTGATTTTCTATAACGGTTCCTTCATCATAATCAAGCTGAATTTGCTCTATACGATGTCCTTTTAACATCACTCTGCCTTCTCTACGCTCATTACCATGAATACTAAAATCAAAACGATAGATACGTTGAAACACTAAGCGACCTTGCTTACTGCGTGTCAATTTAAATGTTGTTAATGAAACCGTTTGATCAAGCAGTTGCACCTCAATATCACGACAAGCCTTTGCAGCATAAGCCATTGCATTTTCTTTACTTTTCACAGAGTCTAGCCAAAAATAAATTAAGCCAATAACAATCAGTAGTACAATAATAGTATTCATAATATTCTTTAAAGGTTCCCCTATGTTAACGTTAAAACGGCCAGATCGCTCATTTATTGAGCGCTTATTAATAAATGTTGCTACTGAAGAAATATTGCCACGATTTTGCACCACTGGCTATGAAATTAAACAAGATGGTAGCCTGCTTACCGAAGCTGATTTAGCAACGAATCAAAGAATTTATCAAGCGCTCAAAGAAAAATGGCCTGATATTGCTTTTTTAAGCGAAGAAATGCCCCTTGCTGAACAAGAGGAAAAAGTGGCAACTGCAGAACAACTATGGTGTCTTGATCCTGTTGATGGCACAAGTAATTTTGCAGCGGGTATTCCCTTATTTGCCACGTCACTAGCATTATTTAATCAAGGCGAAGTGGTAATGGCCTTTACCTATGATCCTCTACGCAAAGAAATGTTTAGTGCTGAAAAAAACCAAGGAGCATGGCTAAATGGCAAAAGACTTTGCTGTCAGCCAAGTGGTTTTAAACTAGAAGATGCAATTGCTATTGTGGATCTAAAACGTCTTCCCCCTTCTCTAGCACAACGTATCCTACTTGATCCACCTTATAAATCACAACGAAATCTTGGTAGTTGTGTCCTTGAATGGGCATGGATGGCAGCCAATCGTGGACACCTCTATTTACATGGCGGGATGAAATTATGGGATCTTGCCGCTGGCACATTATTACTATCTGAAGCAGGTGGTTATGCGTCAACACTTGATGGGGAGACCGTATTTAAGGCATCAATGCAACCCCGTTCAGTCATTATTTCACCCGATGAGGAATTGTTTAAGCAATGGTATCGTTACTTAGCACAACATTAACTCAATATTTATGCGCTTCATACACGTCTTTTTCATTAAAAAAATTGATCAATAAAGAAACACATAAAATATTGTTATCAAAGGTGAGTAATAATACTTGTTGGAAAGCGAACAAAATCCTCACTACACTTAGCCGCGCGCAGATTGTTGATAGCTATTGGCTAAAAACAAGTCTATTCGCAACAAGAGGGAGTTATCGACAGAATAACGGCCTAACTGTTTTACACTATACAATTACCCTAGAACAAGGATTTTAAACACATGAAAATTAACCTATTAGCAAGTTCTATCATTGCATTATCTGCATTTGTTTCTTTCAACGCATCTGCTTATGACGCGTATAACTTACATAGCGACAAATGGGCTGTTGAATGTAGTGATGGCGAACTTGCTTCCTTCTCTGGCGATGAAGCAGGTCTAAAAAATGCAGGTGGCGCTTTATGTGAAGCTCATGGCGGCCTAGCAGGCTCAAAAGAAGATATGACTGTAAAGAAATTTGCTGACGCTGAAGCAGCTTCACCATTATCTGAAGGCAGAGCAGGAGAAAGTGCTACTGAAAATGCAGCAGAAGGTGCTCTTGGCACTGGTGCAGAAAAAATGGAAGCACCTGCTGACGGTAGTAAAAAATAATCTAAGTAAGCAAAGCTAACACATGGAGGAGAGGAAAAATAAGGCAAAGTAACACTTTTCCCTTACCCCTCCTCTTGTTATTAAATTAAACTCACCGCTTTCAATTTCCATTTCAACTTATAACAGTTTTTTTCTTGCCTGAATAACTTGTTGTTTTACTTGTTCAGGTGCTGTTCCACCTAAATGATTACGCGCTGCAACAGAACCTTCTAGCGTTAACACTGCAAAAACATCCTGTTCAATACGTGTTGAAAATACCTGTAACTCATCCAACGTCATTTCACTTAAATCTTTACCTGCCTCAACACCATAGCCTACAGCTTTTCCCACGATTTCATGCGCATCACGAAATGGGATATCTTTACCAACCAAATAGTCAGCCAAATCTGTTGCTGTAGAAAAGCCTCGCATAGCGGCTGCTCGCATTGGCTTCGCATTGACTTGCACATGAGGCATCATATCGGCAAAAGCTCGTAAACTCCCCAGTAACGTATCCACGGTATCAAACAAAGGCTCTTTATCTTCTTGATTATCCTTATTATAAGCCAATGGCTGACTTTTCATTAAGGTCAACAATGCAATAAGATGCCCATTAACTCGACCTGTTTTTCCACGCACTAACTCGGGTACATCAGGATTTTTTTTCTGTGGCATAATTGATGACCCGGTACAAAAACGATCAGGTAAATCAATAAAGCCAAACTGAGCGGATGCCCACAAGACCAACTCTTCTGAAAAGCGGGATAAATGCGTCATAATAATTGCAGCAGCCGCCGTAAATTCAATAGCAAAATCACGATCACTTACCGCATCTAGTGAGTTATTGGCGGGGCGTTCAAAACCTAATAGCTCAGCAGTATAAGAGCGATCAATGGGATAAGTTGTTCCTGCCAACGCAGCAGCGCCAAGTGGCATAATATTAATCCGTTTACGACAGTCCTGTAGGCGTTCAACATCACGCACAAGCATCTCATACCATGCCAGCATATGATGACCAAAACTAATGGGCTGAGCCACTTGCAAATGAGTAAAACCAGGCAAAATAGTATCAGCTTCACGCTCCGCCAATTCAACTAAACCTGATTGTAATCGTTGCAACTCCGCTTGAATAGCATCAACCTGTTCACGCAACCATAAACGAATATCAGTAGCAACCTGATCATTACGCGAACGTCCTGTGTGTAGCTTTTTTCCCGTATCACCAATGCGCTGAGTAAGACGTGCTTCAATGTTCATGTGTACATCTTCCAATGCAACCGACCATACAAACTCACCTTGCTCTATTTCTATCTGTATATCATCCAAACCTTGATGAATGGCTTGTCTTTCTTTTTCAGTCAACAATCCGACTTTTTCTAACATAGCAGCATGGACTTTAGAGCCTTCAATATCATGCTTATAAAGACGCTGATCAAACATAATGGAAGCCGTAAAAGCTTCAACGAAGGCATCGGTAGACTCACTAAAACGTCCACCCCACAATTTGGCGTTATTATTCTCATTCATGATAAATTTACTGCTTTAAAAAAGCCTAAAACATAGCATAAATCATCGTACAGGAGCGAGAATTAAATTAGCGAAAACATATGACAAAAAAGGCTATTTTGCTTTATATTTGAACACATTATGCTATAAAAAACAGCACAACAAATACACTATTTCCCCATTAAAAAACCTTCCACACAAAAAAAAACAACGTTAATCAGGTTTTCTTAACCATTGATTCAGGAATCACGTGATATAGTCTCCTGCGTTTGGTCATCTTGCACTTCTAAGTGTAGATAATCGAACTCAATAATAATAACAATAAAATTAAAAGAGGATATTTGGTTCGTCTAAATACACAGCATTAACAACTGCCACTAACAACGAGCCAACACAAGTAACAATGTCTACTAGTAAGCAACACAATCTCGCTTTTTTACCTAATATTTGCACAATCAAATCTGTCATGCGGATTTTACTGGCAGCTATGACAATCGCATTAATTCTGGCGCTTGCCGCTGCGAGTGATCTACAAGCGCTACTAGTTAAATTCGGTCTAAATGCCTTATTTATTTTGTGGACAGCAGTTATGTCGATTATCCTCATTTGTATGCTAGGGAAAGTACTCAACTGTGTCAGTAGCACACATGCAGGAGCATTCATTCTTGCTATTACCACCTTTTTTACTTGTATTGCTTCTATTCTCGGTATTACAGGACTCAGCTATTCTTCAGGTCATGTTATTTACTGGGATACCTTGTTTGTCTTAAAAAACGTCTTCATCAGCGGCATTATCACCCTACTTGCCTTACGCTATTTTTATGTACAGCAGCAGTGGAATGAACACGTAAAATCTGACTCTGATGCTAAGTACGATGCCTTACAATCACGTATGCGCCCACACTTTCTTTTCAATAGCCTCAACACCATCGCGCAGCTTATTACTGTCGATCCTGTACGTGCAGAAGATGCTTTATTAGACCTTGCTGACATTTTCAGGACAACCTTAGATAAACGAAACCGTATTACTCTAGGAGAGGAACTTGATGTCACCATGCGTTACTTACGTATGGAAGGTTTAAGGCTAGGCAAACGCCGCTTATCTGTTGTTTGGGATATGGAAAAAAATGCGTTGCCTTTTGAAATGCTAATCCCACCACTTTTGTTACAGCCTCTGGTTGAAAACGCCATTTATCATGGCATCCAACCTCGAAAGGAAGGAGGAACCTTAGGTATCAGTCTTTATGAAACAGAAAAATACCTCGATATTTCAGTCAGTAACCCCGTACCACCAGAAGGAACGACAGCACATTCGAAAGGCAATCATATTGCTCAAGAAAACCTAAAAAAACGTTTAGATATAGCCTATGGCGACCGTGCGAAATTATCACTAACAAAAACAGCACATTTGTACCGCGTCGCTTTCCGAATTCCTAAGGAGAACATATGAGCATAAGAATACTCGTCGTGGATGACGAAGAACTTGCACGTGACCGAATAAAAGCATTATTGAATGGCAATGATGACTTCAAGATTTGCGCAGAAGCCGAAAACGGGGCTGAAGCATTAATGATGGTGGAACGTCACCAGCCTGATCTTGTTTTGCTTGACATTTCAATGCCCGTTATGGACGGACTTGAAGTTGCAAAACATCTCTCAGGCCAAGACTCACCACCAGCCGTCATATTCACCACTGCATACGGTGAGTACGCACTCGAAGCATTTTCAACTAAAGCAACAGGGTATCTAATGAAACCGATAAGACAAGAACAACTATTACAAAGTCTTGCCCAAGCACGTTCACTGAATCGTGTACAACGTACTGAAATCCTTGATAGAACAGGGGAAAAATCAGGCGCACGCAAACACATTTGTGCACGTATGCGGGGTAATCTTGAGCTAATCCCCATTGAAGACGTTTATTATTTTCAGGCTGACCAAAAATATGTCACGGTAAAACATAAAAAAGGTGAGGTGATTATTGAAGAGTCACTAAAATCGCTAGAATCAGATCTAAATGACCGTTTCATCCGCATTCATCGTAATGCACTCGTCGCTAAAAGCCGTATTACAGGGCTAACAAAAACAGATATTGGTCGCGTACGCGTCACTATGGATCAAATTGAAGACCAACTTGAAGTAAGTCGTCGTCATGTTGCCGAATTACGTCGCTTTGTTCGCGAACGTTAATTCCCTATAAAACTAAGATGACACAACAACATACGCATCCTAAAAAAGAGTCTTTATATTTTTTGTGATGCGTATGTACAAGATAAAAATCTGAGGTGATAAACGATTAATCCTCCATCACTCAGATTGCAAGACCGCTAGGAGGCATTTTTAGCCCTGATTTTTTTCAGGGCTTTTTCTATTCCCATATCAATATACGCACCAAACAAACTCGGTGTATTCAAACCCACAATTCTTTCTGCAACCTCCCTTCCCTCAGCATCTAAAAACAATAATGTTGGTGTCAAACTAACTCCATACCCCTTTGCAAACACGCTGGCCTCTATCGGGTTTCCGTTAA
>CAYNGN010000133.1:0-2988 GCA_964396615.1 uncultured Thiothrix sp.
AATGGCGTTATTGATCATTAAAATATCATCGGTTGATTTTTGGGAATGTTCACTGGCAAATTCAAAGCCCAGATCATTTTTTGATGAATAATTACCATCAAAGATGATATTTCTGCCGCCATCAACATAAAATCCTCCTGCGCTACCATCTGTGCCTTCATACCAAGGATTATTGCTAAATGTGCCAAGAGCAAGATTAGTGGAATTATTAATAGCACGGTTATTTTTAACGATGCCATTACGGGCGCGATTTTGTTCCTCAGTGCAATCGGTGCAAACATCATTTTCGTAGCCAATAAAATCAATGCCTATATTGTTATTGTCATGCACATAGTTTCCTGTCAGTTTAAAGCCATCAACATTGCCATTTAAGGTAAAGGCTTCACTGGAGGATAAAATACAATGCGCGACTTCATTATTCGTGAAGAGTAAATCAGTGATAGCTGTTGTTGTATCACCATACACGGCAATACCATTAGCACCTGCGCCACAACCTGATGTTTGACCACAGGTTGATAAATTTTCTATGTGATGAATATTATTATTCGTGAGGGTGAGATGATGAGAACTGCCGTCAATTAATACGCCAACAGGTGTATCGGTAATATTGACACCTGTACTTGTTTTAAAATTAGCAATTTCTAGGTTTTCAATGGTTATATGATGTGCATTGCGTAGGGTAATCAATCCTTGTCGAGCAGTAGGAGATAGCCCTGTGCCATCAATAAGTGCGCCATCAATACCTTTTAAGGTAATAAGGGCATTTTCTGTGCCTGAGTTATTTTCATCTAACAAGATGGTTTCATTATAACTACCCGAACGAATAACCAAGGTTTCACCCGCAGAGAGTTGTTGCACGGCAAATTGAAGGGTATTCCATGGTGAATCGGTTGAGCCATCAGCTGCATTATCACCATTAGGGGCGACATAGTAAGTTTTAGCGCTATTTGAGTCTCCTGAAAAACCACTGCCTCCGCAAGCTGTTATAGTTAATAACGTTAAGTATATTATTATTTTATAGGTGAATGTTAGTGTGCTGGAAATAGTATTCATCACATCGCTCCTCTAGTGGTTGGTTATTGCTAATGAGTATTTTTTATTATACAGGTCATTTATTTTTTTGATTAATACTTGTGCAAATCAACGGTCTTGTTTTACACAAGTGGATAAGTTTTAATGATAATCATTATTAAATACTAATTGTAATGATAAAGATTATCATATAGGATGAGTTACTACATACATCACTATAAGAATGATTTTCATTATCATTTGTATTGTAGGTTAAATAATTTGTTTCTATTTTTAAGGGTGGGTGGTAGATTATGATGAAAAAAATAACATTGTCTTTGGCTGTTTCGTTGGGTTTAGGTCTCGTATCAAGTGTTTATGCTGAAACTACTGAGAAAAAAGTACAACGTTTAGAAGCGGAGCTTAATGCTTTAGCAGATACGGTTGAAAAGGGGAGTAGCAGTGAAGGCGCACTAGGTCGTACTAAGTTAGGCGGTTATGGGGAGTTGCATTACAACAATATTGACGGTAAGGATGCTCAAATTGATTTCCATCGTTTTGTGTTGTTGATTGGGCATGAATTTAACGATAAGGTGCGTATGTTCTCTGAACTAGAACTCGAACATTCTCTTGCAGGTGAGGGTAAAAAGGGTGAAGTAGAACTCGAACAAGCGTACATTGAGGTGGATATCAATGCTAAGCATGCGGCTAAGGCTGGCTTATTCCTTATGCCTGTGGGTCTTCTCAATGAAACGCATGAGCCGCCTGTGTTTTATGGCGTAGAGCGTAACCCACTAGAAAAACACATTATCCCTACAACATGGTGGGAAGCGGGCGCAGGATTAAGTGGGCAGTTAGGAAATGCAGGTTTGAGTTATGATGCAGCATTGACCTCAGGTTTGAAAGTTGATGCAGCAGAGGTTAGTATTCGCGGTGGTCGGCAAAAAGTATCAAAGGCAAGTGCAGAAAACCTTGCGTTGACAGGGCGTTTAAAATACACAGGTATTCCTGGTGTTGAATTAGCAGGTTCGGTCAGTGTGCAAGATGATATAACACAAGATAGTAGCGATGATGTTAATGGTGCGGTATTAACAGCAGTACATGCGGTGGTTAACAAAGGTAGATTTGGTGCTATTGCACAATATGCAGCGTGGGATATTGATATTGACGATGCAGCTGTACAAAATAAAGACAAGCAAGATGGTTATCTGTTAGAAGGGTCTTTTAAAATAACGCCTAAAGTAGGGGTGTTTGCTCGTCAAGTTGGATTGAGTAATACCGCAGGAACGGATAAAGAACAGCAAAATGTTGGGATAAGTTTTTGGCCACATGAGAATGTCGTGTTAAAAGCGGATATCCAACAACAAAATGTTGCTGCTGGTAACGGGGATGGTTTTAATCTTGGGGTTGGTTATCATTTTTAAGTCAGCTTTAAAGGCAATATAGGGTTTTTCGGTATCCTTGATAAATGCGAAAAGTAGTTTATGAAGGATGCTAGGAATCGCACTGAGTTAAAGGGTGATCTTTGGCAGGCTGAATTGTTAATCAACAAATGAAGAGTGCCAGAAATTTAATAAATAAAAAAGGAAAAGAAAGTGGGCATGCAGATTAATCATAAGGGTTTTAACAGTAAGCTCATGCTACTCATAACGTGCAGTATTTTTATGCTTCTCATTGCATTATTCAGCCCTCAAGGACGTGCTGAAACTTATAAAACGAATGACGTTTTTTTAAGTGAAAACTTTGCAAATAACGTTCCTGCGGTAAAAGTGGTATGGATTAGAGATACATTGAAAGAACAAGTCAACGCTATTCTGGCACACCCATATGCAAAACTACGGGTTAAATACTGGATGTCGGGTGATAAATCAGCATGGATCTTAGAAGAAATAGGCAAAGAAAGACCCATTACAACGGGGATTATTATTAATAATGGCAAGATTGAAAAAGTCGAAATTCTTGCCTTTCGTGAAAGTC
>CAYNGN010000133.1:2998-6938 GCA_964396615.1 uncultured Thiothrix sp.
GGTTAAATATCCTTTTTTTCTTAAACAGTTTATGCAGTCAGGCTTAAAAGCTAATCATCAACTTGATAAAAATATTGATGGCATCACTGGAGCAACCCTATCAGTACGTGCGGTAACAAAACTTTCGCGTATAGCATTGTTATTACATCAATATCAAGTGGGGAAAGCGTAGCAGAATGAGAAAACGGAAAAAAAATAATTGGGTAAAGTTATTTTTATTGCATCGTTATATAGGATTAACGGCCGCATTTTTTGCTATTCTCCTGTCAGTAACAGGGATTTTGCTTAATCATACCGAAGCGCTTTCCTTGAATAAAAACTATGCTTCTTCGTCTTGGTTGATGCGAATGTACGGCATTAAAACACCTGAAGTTAGCCAAGCGTATAGGGTTACAATAGATAAAAAAGCACATTGGATTATAGCGTTTGATGGTAGTGCCTATTTAGATCAGCATGAATTAAGGTGTAAAGCCCCTTTAGTGGGAGCGTTTTATAGGAATGAAATGCTATTGATTGCGAATACAACACAGCTTTGTTTGTTTACTGCAAAAGGGGAAATGATTGATGTCTTACCACTTGCGAATGAGCAGACGATTAAACGCATTGGTCAACGCCAAAATAATCATCAAATGCTGATTGTTGATAGCTCAGCGGGTTTGTTTAGCCTTAATGATGCGTATACGGCTTTGCTACCCGTTGATGCCCCATTACAGGTTACTGATACGTTATGGTCAAAATCCAGTATAGCACCTGATGCGGTAACAGCATCATTGCTCAAACAGCATAAAGGTAAAGGATTGCCGTGGGAGCGTGTGGTGCTGGATCTACATAGTGGGCGTATTGTTGGATTAGCAGGGGTTTACTTTATGGATCTTATTGCATTGCTATTGATTTTTTTATCAGTATCAGGGATTACATTGTGGGCAAAAAGAACCTTATTTAAACGTAAAACGCGATAAATTTAAAAGATATTTCTAAAAATTATAATTAACAAAAGCTCGGCTCAACGCGCCATCATTATGTAAGCTGCTGTAAATAAGTTCAGCGGATAGTTTATCATTGAAATGATAGGCTGCAAGTATATCTATCTCGTTTTCACCTTGATCAAAATTTACCTGAGTCGCTGCCAGTGTTAGCCTATTCAGAGCATACTCAATACCAATCGCTGTGGCTTTTTGGTGGTTAGTGTCTGCAATGGTGTGATCTTCTGCTGAAGTAAAGAAAGGGCCACCACCAAAACCATTCGTAATTTGACCCTTTGATACCTTATTATGCGCGACTGATAAGGTCATATTTCCTAGTGCATATTCAGCTGATAACCCCCAGACCTTACCATTAAATCCACCGCCTTCTTGGGTGGAATATTGCATACCTATATTGAAATTTTCTATAGAGTTTATACTTGTTTCAAGATAGGAAATATCCGTGCTATTTTTAGCATTATAATGCCAAGCTTGCAGATTCCAGTGTTCTGAGTCATATAATAGACCCACAACATTAACCCCTTTACTACCATTTATTTTGCTGAATTTTTCAGGTGTTGGAGCATCAAAACCTGCTTGGCGATGTAAATGGGAGAAGAGTAGTGTTGTATTTTTAGTCACTTGTTTGCTAATGAATAGCCCTTCAAACGTGTTTGGAATCATGCCAATATCATCCGTATCAGCAAAAGGGGTGTCTATCTCTTGTCGGCCTAATTTGATGTTTGTTGTACCAAAATCAGCATTAACAGAGGCTTCACCTAGAATGCTATAACTTGACTTATCGGAAGCAAGAAAGATAGCGTCATCGTTTATACCCCCTATCGCATTAGTGGTATAGAACGCTCCACTAATACTAAAGCCTTGATAAGAGGGGCTTTCATAACTTAACTTGCCGCCAATGGCTAAGGTATCCTTTTTATTGCCTAAATTGTCATCACTACTGACATAACCAAGGCGGATTTGACCAGAAATATTCTCAGATTTTCTTTCATTGTCTGTGGCAAAAGCAGACATACTTAATGCGCATAGAACGGCTATGCGTAGTGATGTTTTATTCATAGTTTTTGATAAAAAATTGCTTTTATTCATGGGGTTATGCTAAATTTTCTCTATCTTAGAATAGATGAAAAGGTGGCTATTATATAGCATTGTTAATTTTCATTATTTATTTTTTTGCAAGTATTAAGGGGATGAATTACATTGACTGATAAGTATTAATATATATAATAAAATTTTATTAAAATAATAGATTAGGGCTATTAATGAAATATTTTCTTCCTGTACTGACCAGTACATTACTCTTTCCTGCGGTATTATTAACAGCGTGTGGCGGCGGTGGCTCATCAACGCCTACTTCTTCTGTAACTCTTACCACACCACCAACTGATATCGGTTTTAAATTACCTTCAACATTGGTTGCATCACCTGTTAACAAGCTTGCTACTAAATACTCTGGAAAAATGAAATTGGCAAAAGCCGACGATATTGATGATTTTCCAGCAAGTGCAGGTTCAAGTTATGCTTATGAAAACTTAAAAAATCAACTAAGCGAAGCAAATTTTCGTCGTTTAGAAACGAATATATCCTTGGTTTATCTGGATAATATATGGGCGCAAGTCGAAGAAAATTGTAGCGATGTTGCTAAAGACGATGTTTGTACTATTCCTGCAAGTACAGTGACACTCACCTATACCCAAGCAATATTTGATGCTGAGTTTGCTATTTACTCACAGCAATTTGATGCTGATTTTTTGACAGAGATTAAAACACAGTTACAAGCACGAATTGGAGAAACATTAACCTTAGGAAAAATAGAGTATGTGGTGAATTCCAGCGGTGATTTTATTCATGATGTGACCGTTGATTTAAGTACGCTTTTTCCCGATGCAACAGGCACTGCGAAAGAACAGGTGAAATGGAATGCGGATAAAACACACGTTTTCACCGCATCATTTGCAACGGATGATACAGGTTTCAGTATTTCTTCATTTATTGATTTTAATAAAACACTGGATACGATTGCCTATCAAGATATTGTAGTAGACAACACCAATTATACCTTCACTTTTAAAGCAAAAGTAAGCAGCTTAAATGATGGAAAAAATGGCGTAAAAGTTGATTCTTCTGAACAAGCGAATGATTTAGCGAATAGTCAAAAATATAGCTATCAAAGCACAGGCAGAATCAATGACGAGGGGGGGCGTTTAACCTCAAGTAGCACTTTCGGCAATCAAACTTTCTATAATGAAGAAACCTTTGATAGCGCAGGAGATAGAACGGGAGGCTTGTTTTGTGATTCTTCACCGACGGATTGTAGTGATAAAGCGAATTGGACAGAAGATAACACTTATGCTCCCATCGTAGAGAGTGATCCTGAGTTTGATGATGAAGATATTTTCAGCAATCCGTTTACCGTAACAGGCTTGCCTGATGAAGTGGAGTTCTTTATTGTGACTGAAAGTGATGTCACAGCACCTACCTTTGAGGATGCTATTTGTGTGGGGGTAAACTTTGAAATTGAGAGCGAGTATCGTGTTGACGTTAGCTGCCTTGATGATGATAAGACTGATGAACTGCTTACGAATGGTGCAAAAGTGTTTGAAGAAACCTTTAGCGGCTTTGATGAAGAGACGGGGATTTCTTCGGTTTCTTATAGTGAAATTTCAGGGGCTGTTTTTGGTTCTACTCCTATTATTGAGTAGTCATTTTTAGTTTGATAGGGTTACATGGCTCTGCTGCGTAACCTAAAGAATTGGGGCATGGTTCAATATAAGGCTACATTTTTGTAGCCTTGATGTAGCTTTCGGAATCAAGAATATATATCGTAAATACCTGAATTATTGGTATTTTAACCTGCATTCCTCAAGCTACATACAGGCTATGATATTTGTTTCAAGCCCGTGCCCTTCGACTACGCTCAGGGTGTTATTAAAATACTATTTAATAAAATACATCCC
>CAYNGN010000134.1:0-6631 GCA_964396615.1 uncultured Thiothrix sp.
ATTTACAAAAGTTGTCGTATACAGAGCTTCTTATTCTAATAACTCAAAGATAGCCGTTCGTTTTAATTTTTTAATACCTTTTCTCGTATTGGTTAAATGATTTTAAAAGCCATATTGTAACTATGAATAAAACACTTTTTTATTCTCTTTAATTATTAATTATATTTAACAGATCGCTGCTATATAGTATAATAAGTGGACTAAATCTTATGGTTTAACCTTACATTTTTAAGCTCAGTCATCTCCAAAATAAATTATCATATAGCTTAAAAAAAGATCAATTTTTTGATCAATTATCAATCAAATGCCTGTGGATAACCCTGTGGATAACCTGTGGATAACCTGTGGATAACCTGTGGATAAAAAGAGGGGTAAAAAGTTATCCCCAATTTGTCCACAGGTTATCCACAGGTTATCCACTCTTTATCCACAGGCAAAACATAACCTAACATAATGATTAATAAAGGATATTAAAAGTTATCCCCAGATAAGCGCCCCCCCTATTACTACTACTAACTTATATATATATATTAATAATAATTAGCTCCGAACACATTCTGAAGATAAACTCAGCGTCCTTGCTTCGAAAAAAATAATGTTTTTCATTACGTAAAAAAATAGAAATTTATGAATCCTAGAACCATTGCTGCTAAAAACATTTATCAGGTCATTTACCAAGGTAAATCACTCACTGATGTTTTACGTAAATCAACCCATCAATCTATTAACCCATTAATTAATCCATTAATAAAAAAAAAGCCAATAGAAGAATTATCTGTACAAGATACCGCATGGATTAAAAATATCTGTTTTGGTAGTTTACGTTGGCATTATCAAATTAACGCATTGCTTGATCTTCTCATTAGCAAACCAATGAAGAAGAAAGACAAAGATGTTGAATGTTTGATTCGTATTGGGCTCTATCAAATTATGTATCAAGAGACACCTGACCATGCTGCTGTTAATGAGACTGTAGCCGCCTCACAGGCGTTAAAAAAGAAATGGGCTAGAGGACTAATCAATGGTGTATTACGTCGCTTCCTGCGCGACCAGGAGGGGTTAAAACAGCAATGCAATCGTGTTGATACAAGTTTGTATGCTTATCCTCAATGGTTGTTAGACAAATTACAACAAGCATGGCCTGAGAATTGGCAAGATATCGTCATTGCTAGCAATCAACGTGCTCCAATGACAATACGCGTGAACTTGCAACAACAAACACGTCATGCTTATCTGACGCGTTTGCAAGAAAATCAATTGTCAGCCGCTATCCATCCTCACGTAGAGAGTGCTTTAGTGCTTGATAGCCCAGTGAACGTTGATCAACTCCCCGATTTTTTTACAGGAGCCTGTTCGGTGCAAGATGCATCAGCGCAATTAGCCGCTCGTTTACTTGACTGTCAGCCAGAAATGGCCATATTAGATGCCTGTGCTGCTCCTGGTGGCAAAACAGGTCATATTGCAGAGCAAGCTTCCCCCTTGAGGATAACGGCGCTTGATAACGATGCTGTGAGACTTGCGCGTGTAAAAGAAAATCTTGAGCGCTTAGGTCAACACGCAACACTGATTGAAGCAGATGCAAATCAAATCGCTGATTGGTACAATGGTCGCCCTTATGACCGTATATTGCTTGATGCACCCTGTTCAGCGACAGGTGTTATTCGTCGGCATCCTGATATCAAATTACTTAGAAAACCAAGTGATATTAAAGGCTTGGTAAAACAGCAGCAGCATTTGCTAGAAACATTGTGGGGTATACTCAAATCGGGAGGGAAATTACTCTATGCAACCTGTTCCGTTTTACCAGAAGAAAATGATAAGCAAATAAGCCATTTTCTTGCACAGCATGATGATGTTATTGTTATACCCTTGTCAGGATCATGGGGAACAATGCAACAATACGGTAAACAAGTATTTTCAGGAGCAGCGAACATGGATGGCTTTTATTATTCTCTATTAGAAAAACGGTAACCAATGGTAAGACCCATGATAATAAATATTACCTACCAACGAATCATTAGTAATGGGATAGTTGCAATAATCACCAGCCTGTTTTTGTTATGGCCTGTTTTGAGGGCTGCTGATGATGTGGGCAGTATTGATATTAGAAGCTTTACACTTCGAGCGGTTAAAGACGTCAGAGAAGAAGCTGAAGGAAACACGATACAACAAGCGTCTATGTTTGTAGATTACCGACCGTCCAAAGCAATGCGTAAAGCGTTGACTCATGGTATTCCGCTTATTGCTAAGGTTAACTTTACTCTTGGACAACATCATAGTTGGTGGTGGAATACCTCTAACAAAATCCTCGATATCGATTTTCAACTAAAATATCATGCGTTAAGTAAACACTATGTTGTCACTCGCTTGGATGCTGAAAAACATTGGAGTTTTAGTACCCTTGGAGGGGCGTTACAACAAATGGGGAAAATCACGGCACAACTCCTGCCTCAATTGCAAGATATCAAGGTCGATGAGAATTATTACTTGTTTGTACAAGCTACTTTAGCGGCAAAGTCCATCAATTTACCGCTTAAACTACAATCCTATTTTAATAATAAATATCAACTAGAGAGCGAAGGTGTTTTGTGGTCATTCCCTTAAGTCGTAAAACGCTTATTCTTCAAATTGCATCGGTCACTATAACGCTTTCACTACTTATCGTAACAATGATGCTGATGGATATAGCTAGTCATAGTTTTGAGCAAGAAGAAGTCGCTACTAATGATTGGGTTGTGCCGCTCAGTATTATTACCTTAACGTCACTGCTCTTTCTGATTTTATTCAATTTAGCACGTGCCTTTGCGTTACTAAAAGAAAAGCGAACAGGTTCACGGTTTACACTGCGTTTAATGAGTGCATTTAGTATTTTAACCATTATTCCTGTTTTAATTGTCTCTTATTTTTCAATGGATTTTATTGGTAAGCGTATTGATAGTTGGTATAACGTGCCCATTAAAGGTGCCTTAGGCGATTCATTAGAGTTATCTAGAAAAGCGTTAAAAAAAGGCTCAGAAGTTAATTTACGAGATATTGAAAATGTTGCACGACAATTATTTCGTGTAGACCCTAGCAACTACCCTTTTATACTTGCTGAGAGCCAACGCCGCTTAAATGCACAACAAATTATGCTGCTTGATCCCCAAAATCGTACCATCGCTTATAGCAGTGAAGATATGGGGGATTTATTTGGTGATTTTCCTGAAAGAAATGTCTTTGTTCAGTTGGCTCTAAATGGAACTTACAATGAGATAGAACCTGGTGCAGAGAAAGGTGAGCAATATTCACGGGTTGCGATTAGATTACAAGTTGATGCAACATCAGCCCCTTATGTCTTGACGGCTTTATTCCCTATCCCTTATTCATTTAGTGTACTTGGGGAAAGCGTACAAGATGCACGCTTTCAATACCTTCGGTTAGAAGATCACAAAGAAAACATTAAAAATGGTTTTCGTTTTGCGCTTCTTGTTATTAGCGTGCTTTTAGTACTGTTTTCACTTTGGGCAGCTTTTATCTATTCTACACGCCTTACAAGACCCGTGAGGACATTATTAGAGGGTACTCGTGCGGTAGCATCAGGTAACCTTCAAACAAAGCTTCCTGTGTCTGATAAGGACGATTTTAGTCTCTTAGCCCGTTCATTTAATACCATGACCTCTCGCTTGTTGTCAGCAAGGCAAGAAAGTGAGCGTAGTCGCCTAGAATTACAACGCCAACGTGATTATCTTGATGTGGTACTAAACCACCTAACATCGGGGGTATTGACGATTGATCAGCATTACTCAATAAAACGTATCAATGAAGCAGGCGCTCAGTTATTAGCACTTAACATTGTTGATGTTAAAGGTAAATCGTTACAAACGTTGGCAACAAATAATCAAATGATGGCTGACTTTGTTGAAGCCACGTTGCCACATATACGCAAGGACAAGATAGAATGGAAAGTAGAATTTAACACCTTGTGTAAAAATACCCGTCAAGTCTTTGTTTGCCAAGGTGCTAATTTGCCTGAATTGTTGGATGGCACGCAAGGCACCGTGTTGGTTTTTGATGATATTACCGACTTGATTCAGGCAGAACATGATGCGGCATGGAGTGAAGTCGCTAAACGACTTGCCCATGAAATTAAAAATCCTCTTACCCCCATTCAGCTATCAGCTGAGCGTTTGCGCTATAAACTGCTTCCTGAATTGAATGAAAAATCGGCTGATTTACTGATTCGCATGAGTGAAACCATTACCCAGCAAGTTGAATCAATGAAAACGATGGTCAATGCTTTCAGTGATTATGCACGCACACCTGCCTTGCAATATCAACGTATTAATGTTAAAAAATTCATCACTGATACGGTTACACTCTATCAAAGCAATGAACAAAAAGTTACTATAGCGCTTGATCTTGCAACGCTTCCTGAAATTGCCCTTGATATACATAGAATGCGACAAGTTCTTGTTAATATTATTAAAAATGGTTTGGAAGCATTAGAAGAAAAAAAGGGAGACGGATTAATTAAAATCTCAGCCTATGTTTCCGAGGCGAATGAGGTTGTTATCCAAATAGCTGATAATGGCCCTGGTATTGATGAAAAACTTTTACCAACACTTTATGATCCTTACATTAGCAGCAAAGTAAAAGGTTCTGGTTTAGGGTTGGCTATCGTTAAAAAAATTATAGAAGAACATGCAGGGAGAATTAGCGCAAGAAATAGTGAGCCGCATGGTGCTGTATTTACCATTATATTGCCCATTAGATAACACTTCAGATAACACATCCAATTTACACGCTATCCCCTTGTCTCTATCTATGTTCTCGTTTGAATCTAAGGAGTTAATTATGGCAGCAGAATATATTTTAGTCGTCGATGACGAGCCTGATATTCGACAACTTGTCAGTGAAATACTTGATGACGAAGGTTATCAAGTCGATAGCGCTGAAAGCGCTCAACAAGCACGAGAGAAATGGAGTCAGCGTAAACCAGACCTTGTCTTACTCGATATATGGATGCCTAATGAAGATGGCATATCGTTATTAAAAAGTTGGCAAGAAGCGGGGAGTCTCTGTTGCCCTGTTATTATGATGTCAGGTCATGCCACCATTGAAACTGCTGTTGAGGCGACTCGTCTTGGCGCTTATGATTTCATTGAAAAACCCTTATCAATGGCAAAAATGTTGTTGACGATTGAAAATGGTCTACGTACAGGGCAGTTAGAACACGAAAATAAGGATCTGCGTAATCAAGTGTCATTGATCACTGATCCCATTGGTTCAAGTAAAACAATGGTGAATTTGCGTGAAAATGCAGAGCGTCTTGCTGAAACGTCCACTGCTATTATGGTTCATGGTGAGTCAGGCTCAGGAAAAGAGTTGATTGCGCGTTATATCCATCGTCATAGTGATTGTAAGGATAAGCCCTTTGTGAAAGTTGCTCTTTCACCACAACATGATGAAATCACAGCCAAAAAAATATTTGGTTATGAAGAAAACGGCAATGTACATTATGGCTTACTGGATGAGGCTAATGGTGGTTTTCTTTATCTTATTGATATTTATCGTCTTGATGAAGAAACTCAGTTACTACTATTAAATACGCTAAAATCAGGTCGTTACATGCGTGTTAATGGCAATGCTTCAATTGAAATGAATGTCAGGCTGATTGTCTCTGTGACACATGACTTGCGTGATGATATTGAAGCAGGACGTTTTAACGAAGAGTTGTATTATAAATTAAGCGCAGTGCCGATTGGTATTCCAGCTCTGCGTGAGCATCCTGAGGATATTCCTGAGTTATTGAATTACTATGTTGATATTTTTACTGAACGTGAAGGCTTACCTTATCGACATTTTGATGTTTCTGCGCAAAACTATTTACGCAATCATCCTTGGAAAGGCAATATTCGCGAATTACGTAATCTAGTGCAACGCTTGTTAATATTAGGTACCGAGATTGATATTAGCCAAGAAGAAACAGAAGAAGCCATTGGTGCTTATATTCCTGTTTATGATGAAGGCGTAGGTAAATTACCCGCAAGTATGTATGACCTACCTTTACGGCAAGCGAGAGAGCAATTTGAGCATGATTACTTAAGTTGGCAACTCACGCAAACTAAAGGTAATGTCAGTCGTCTTGCTGAAGTGGTGAAGATGGAACGTACCCATTTGTATCGTAAAATGCATGCTTTAGGTATTGATCCCAAAAAATACAACAAAAACTGAATCGAATTTAAATGAAGCAGGCTCAGGACAAACAACAAAAAAAAGCGGTGATTCTTTTATCAGGTGGCATGGATTCAGCCACTGTATTAGCTATTGCCCAAGCACAAGACTACCAATGCTATGCATTAAGTTTTAACTATGGTCAACGGCATAATGCGGAGTTGATTGCAGCAAAAAATCTGGTTAAAGCACTCAATGTGCAACAGCATGAGGTTATTGAGTTAGATTTGTCCCGTTTTGGTGGTTCTGCGTTGACTGATCATTCCATTGATGTGCCTACAAAAGCAAGTAGTGGTATTCCTATCACTTATGTGCCTGCTAGAAACACGGTGTTTCTCTCTCTTGCATTGGCATGGGCAGAGACATTGCAGGCGTATCATATTTTTATTGGCGTGAATGCAGTTGATTACTCAGGATT
>CAYNGN010000134.1:6641-6881 GCA_964396615.1 uncultured Thiothrix sp.
CGTCCTGAGTTTATTAATGCCTTTGAGAATATGGCTAACCTAGCAACTAAAGCGGGGGTTGAGTCCAACCCTTTTCGTATCCACACTCCATTACTGATGATGGGTAAAGCAGACATTATCCAACAAGGTGTCGAGTTGGGGATTGATTATCATGATACGGTTACGTGTTATACCGCGAATAATAAGGGGGAAGCCTGTGGGCAATGTGATGCATGTCGTTTGCGAATTATTTGCTTTGAA
>CAYNGN010000135.1:0-6877 GCA_964396615.1 uncultured Thiothrix sp.
CAGGTTTCGTTCCCACGAACGTCATTTCTATTACTGATGGACAGATTTTCCTTGATACCGACTTATTTAACGCAGGTGTACGACCAGCGATTGATGCGGGTCTATCTGTGTCTCGTGTAGGGGGTTCGGCACAGACGAAAATCATCAAAAAATTAGGCGGTGGTATTCGTCTTGATTTGGCTCAGTATCGTGAGTTGGCGGCCTTTTCGCAGTTTGCTTCTGATCTTGATGCGGCAACGCGTGCCAAGCTAGAGCGTGGTGAGCGTGTAACGAAGTTGATGGTGCAGGCACAGTATGCACCCTTGAATACCGCTGAATTAGCGTTCTCGTTATTCTCTGCCAATGAAGGTTTCCTTGATGATGTAGAAGTCAATAAAGTGAATGACTTCGAATCAGCGATGTTGAGCTATTTACGCAGTGAGAAAACGGATTTATTGGCTTCTATCAATAAATCAGGTGATTTTAACGACGATATTGCAGCTGACATGCGTAGTGCATTGGAAGACTTCAAATCTAATAATACCTGGTAAGGCGGAGAGAGTCTTATGGGTCTTAAAGATATACGCACACAGATCAAGAGTATCCAAAGTACTAGAAAGATCACGAAGGCGATGGAAATGGTTGCTGCGTCTAAAATGCGTCGGGCGAAAGAGCGAATGCAAGCGTCTCGCCCTTATGCAACCAAGATGCGTAATGTGGTCAGTCATATGGCGAATGGTCAGCTGGAATATAAACATCCTTATACGCTAGAACGTGAGTCTGTGAAGCGAGTGGGATACCTTATTATTTCCACCGACCGTGGTTTATGTGGTGGTTTGAATACCAATCTATTCAAAAAAGCTTTGCAAGATATAGCGGTGTGGGCAGAGCAGGATGTCGAGGTTGATATTGCTGTGTTTGGGAGTAAAGCGCAAAACGCTTTTAAGCGTTATGGCATTATTGCTGAGCAAATAGGTATGGGTGATAAACCCGCTGTCAATGATATTCTGGGTACAGTAAAGGTGATGCTAGATCAATATACCGAGGGTAAAATTGATCGTTTGTTTCTGGTGGAAAACCAGTTTATCAATAGTATGACCCAGAAACCTCAGTCAACACAGCTTATCCCTATTGTCGCTGCTGATGATGAAGAGATCAAGTATCAATGGGATTACCTCTATGAGCCAGACTCAAAAGAGGTCATTGATGCACTGATGCAACGCTATATTGAATCCATCGTTTATCAAGGGGTGGTGGAGAATGTAGCTTGTGAAATGTCTGCCAGAATGGTTGCAATGAAAAGTGCAACGGATAATGCAGGCGATATTATTGATCGATTACAACAAGGCACGCCAGGCAGTTATCACGCAAGAAATTTCCGAAATTGTTTCGGGTGCAGCGGCGGTTGAATAGAATAGCAGTTAAAATTTTATGGGAGTACTTATGAGTACTGGAAGTATTGTACAAATTATCGGGCCTGTCGTAGACGTGGAGTTTCCACGTGACGCAGTGCCAACGATATATGATGCACTGATCGTCGGTGAGCAAGATAATCTGACATTAGAAGTGCAAGGCCAGATGGGTGATGGTGTTGTTCGTACCATTGCTATGGGTCAAGCAGAAGGCTTAAAGCGCGGTATGGAAGTTTCAAATACAGGTGAACCAATTATGGTGCCTGTGGGTGAGGCAACATTAGGCCGTATTATGAATGTATTAGGCGAGCCGATTGATAATGCAGGTGAAGTTAAGTCAGAGTTGACGATGCCTATTCACCGTGATCCTCCTTCTTATGAAGAATTAACCTCTACGGTTGATATTCTAGAAACGGGTATCAAAGTTATCGATTTGATTATGCCGATCTCGAAAGGCGGTAAGATCGGTCTCTTCGGTGGTGCAGGGGTAGGCAAGACGGTTACCTTGATGGAGCTGATTAACAATATTGCGAAAGAACACTCTGGTCTTTCTGTATTTGCGGGCGTTGGTGAGCGTACTCGTGAAGGAAACGATTTCTACTATGAGATGGAAGAGGGCGGCGTACTGGATAAAGTTGCCCTTGTTTACGGTCAGATGAATGAGCCACCAGGTAACAGACTACGTGTTGCGCTAACAGGTCTTACGATGGCGGAATATTTTCGTGATGAAGGTCGTGACGTATTGATGTTTATTGATAACATCTATCGTTATACCCTGGCAGGAACAGAAGTATCAGCATTGCTAGGTCGTATGCCATCAGCGGTAGGCTATCAACCCACACTGGCTGAGGAAATGGGGGTCTTGCAGGAACGGATTACGTCAACCAATAAAGGGTCGATTACCTCATTCCAAGCGGTTTATGTGCCTGCGGATGATTTGACTGATCCATCACCAGCGACTACCTTTGCTCACTTGGATGCAACCTTGGTATTGTCACGTAGTATCGCTGAGCTAGGTATTTATCCTGCGGTTGATCCACTTGACTCGACATCACGTCAACTTGATCCACTCATTATTGGTGAAGATCACTATAATTTGGCACGTGCGGTACAGGGTGTGTTGCAGCGTTATAAAGAGTTGCAAGATATTATCGCGATTCTGGGTATGGACGAATTGTCTGATGAAGATAAGCAAGTCGTTGGGCGTGCACGTCGTATTCAACGTTTCTTATCACAGCCTTTCCATGTAGCGGAAGTCTTTACGGGCGCACCGGGTAAATATGTATCGCTTGCAGATACACTTTCAGGCTTTAAGGCGATCATTAATGGTGAGCATGATGATCTACCAGAAGATGCTTTCTATATGGTGGGTGGTCTTGATGAAGCCATCGAAAAAGCAAATAAAGCGTAATAAGCAGGAGATAGCGTTATGGCTACCATGAAATTAGACGTAGTAAGTGCAGAAGAGGAAGTCTTCTCTGGTACAGTAGAAGAAGTCATTGCTCCTGGAAGTATGGGTGATTTAGGTATTATGCCAAAACATGCCCAGCTGATTACGACGTTAAAATCAGGTGAGTTGCGTTATATTGAGGATGGTGAACAATCATCATTATTCGTTGCAGGTGGTTTGATGGAGGTGCAACCTCATGTGGTTACTGTGTTAGCTGATACGGTTATTCGTGCAGCTGATCTTGATGAAGCCGCCGCAAAAGAAGCAATACAACGCGCTGAAGATGCATTGGATGGTAAAGATCCTGAGGATCTAAACTATGAAGCATTACAGACCGAACTTGATGCAGCAAAGGCGCAAATTGAAATGATTCATCGTATTGGTAAATCATTACGTTAGTTTTATTCCAGTTTGGTATTGTCTTGCCTTGAATAAAAGACAGCTTTATAGCTGTCTTTTTTATGTGTTGGAGGTAAAGGTCTTATTTTTTGTCCGATACCAAGGTTAAGCCTAAAATAGCCCAACCCTGTATACCATCACGATAGTATTTAATTTTGTTGGATGGGTAGCCAAACTTAAGCAAGGCATTAATGCTTGTAGGAGATTGTCCACACCACATGCCATTACAGAATAAAATGAGGGTTTTTGCTTTTGAGAAGTCAAAGACACTGCCTGTTTTTCCCTCTGTAATAGCTTCATCAATATCAACATCGTCTTTGCCTTCTTTGAGTATGACACCAAAGTCTTTAGTCATTATGTTAGTAATGCCTTCTGTTGTTGCGCCTTTTCTGGGGGTTAATGCATGCCATGAGATATTTACGGCACTTGGAATTGTGCCACGTGCAACCCAGTCAGGGGTGCGTGAATCAATAAGGATGATCGATTTATCGCCCTTGCTCATTTTATCTAGATAATCAATGACTTCAAGTTCAGCAATTGTTTCAACATCTTGTGATGCTTTCATGGGTTGAATACAGAAGGGTGGACAAGCACGTGATGTTTTAGCAAAATCAGGGATGATCATTGCATCAGGATCTTGATCGCGTTGTATCTTAATGTCTTTGCCATTGTGTTTAACGGTAATGCTCATTAGCTCTGCAGTAATGCCAACAGGGTCGTCTTCGGCATAGCTTGGCAGACTGGTACAGAATGAAATGATGGTGCTTATAGCAAATAAGTTTATGCATTTCTTTATTAACATTAGTTGTACTCTATTTATATTAAGTGGCAGAGGGGGATTAGGCACGAATTTTTACTAAGTAAATGTAGTACAAAAGTAAACTCATCACTATCAATTCGCCACCATCCTCTATAGCGGCAAAGATATAGTCAACTTCCCAGCCTAGCTTTATGATCATATCGAGCATGTCAATAAAAATACCAAAGAAGGCAAGAGCGAGTAAGAGTAAAAATATGTTTTTGCTAACATGTTTATAAACGTTGGAGCTACCAATGTAAAAAAGTAGTAAAAAGCCTAATAGAATTGCTGCTGATAGCGCTGAAACTGAAAGCTCGCCAAAATCTTGTGGGCGTAAGCCGAGTAAAGAGGAAAATTCGAGTTGCGTAGCTATATAGCTACCCAGTGTTTCATGAATTTCTAGTGAGTCATCAAGTAATATATAGATGAAAAGTAGAATCCACGCACTGTAACCAATAGTTTTGGTTTTTATGAGAATAAAAATGAGCAAAATAATAATCCATAGCTCTTTTAAATACATATAAATTTCAGCATAGCCCTGATCTTGATTAATACCTAATAATGGATTACTAAACCAAGGTGTTAAGGGTAAGAAATGTAAAACAATAAAAATACAATCAGTAACGAGTAATAATAATAATAATGTTGAGGTTTTTGTATCTGTATTAAAACTAAACTCATTGCGTAAGTGAGATATTGAATTTTCTTCTTGAAATAGCATATACACTCCTTTGTGACTATGGCGATAGGTTAACTGTATTTTGACTTTGTGACTGTTATAGGGGAGAGGACACAATTTTTCAGCGTTATATAAATGAAAGCAAGTGATTACAACAGAATCATATTGCTATTGATAGTTAATAATATTTATTATTTATAAATTTTATCATGTTTTTTATTTTTATTTATCATTATGTTGTTTTTTATACTATTTTGTTAAAAAGTGATTAAGTTTTAGTGAATGTGCTATGCGATATAATCTTGTGAAAAGTGATGAAAGTGATGTTAATAATGAACTATTCGATGTTGTTTTAAACAAAATATAAAGATTACCATGTTGAAAAAGCATTTTTTGTTGAGCTAATATTGGTTGTTGGTGTGTATTGAGGGGGAAACATGGTGTTATATTTAGTAAATTATAAAAAATATTCTAGTAAGGGTGGAAAAATTTAATGTTATTTAAGGAAAAGTGGTATCTATACTCATTTTTTTTGATACTTATATTGTATGTTAATATCTCGTTTGCCAAATCAGTAATGCCCAGCAATGATTTAATTAATGCCGCAGTTGTGAAAATTATTGTTGTTACACAACATATTGATAAAACAGAGCCTTGGAATTCAACTATTCGCCGCAGTAGTGGTTCAGGGTTTATTGTTGAAGGAAATCGCATTCTAACAAATGCACATGTTATTAGTAATGCGACTTTTATCGAAGTGCATAAAAATGCCAATACTGAGCGCTATGAGGCTGAGGTGGTCGAGGTGTCTCATGATGCTGACCTTGCTATTATTAAACTGAAAAAACCTTATCCTGAATTTTTTAAAGTAACTCCTCTTAAGCTAGGAAGTTTGCCAAAGACGCAGGAAGATATTTCTGTGCATGGTTATCCAATGGGGGGAAGTGGTTTGAGTGTTACTCAGGGTGTTGTTTCTCGTATCGAAAGAAGACCTTATGTGCATCGCGGTAAAAAGTTTTTATCAGTACAAATTGATGCAGCCATTAACCCAGGAAATAGTGGTGGTGCTGTTGTTGCTAAAGGAAAGGTAATTGGAGTCGTTATGCAATCCAGAAATGGTTCGCAGAGTATTGGCTATATGATCCCTGTACCTGTTATTAAGCATTTCTTAACGGATATAAAAGATGGTCATTATGATGGTTTTCCATCGCTAGGAATTGATATAGAGTCGATTGAAAGTCCAGTGATAAGACGTATGTATGGTTTAAGTAAGCAGCAATCAGGTGTGATGGTGACCTTGGTGTATCCAAATTCTCCATCACTTAATATTATCCAAAAAAATGATATTATTACGGCTATTGATGGTCATAAAATAACAAATAATGGCAAGGCAGAGTTGCGCAAAGATGAGTTAATTAGCTTTCAGCATTATGTTGATATGTATCAGCTTGGTGAAGAGATTAGTTTAAAAGTAATACGTGATCGCAAACTCTTAGAAGTAAAAATAAAACTGAATAAAGTTGATGATGCTTTTAACTTAGTTGCTTCAAAGCAATTTGAGAAAAAACCTTCCTACTTTATTTATGGTGGTTTTGTGTTTATGCCATTAACAGCTGATTATATTAATGCTTATAAGCGCCTAGGTGATGATATTACGGTATTGAATCAGCATTGGCCAACTGAAGAAAGGAGCGAGGCAGTGCTTTTAACGCATGTTTTGCCTTCTGATTCAAATAAGGGGTTTCATAATATAAGAAATATGTTGATCAAAACATTGGATGGAAAACCATTTAAGGATTTCAAGACCTTCTATCAACGGATGTTATCTGGAGAGGGTGAGTTTGCCGTATTGGAAAATCAATTTGGTTATCAAGTTGTTATTGATCATATGTTGGCAAAAGAAAATCAATTCGCTATTCTTAAGCAATATCGTATTAGTGATGCATCTTCAGATGATCTAACAACAAAAATGGCGAATGTAAGTTTTAAAAAATAGTGTTGTTAAGCAAGGTTCTACAAATAGAACCTTAGCTACTAAGTAAGTGAGCATATATATTCGAACATTTTTACCTTGTAAGCCCTTAATTACAGCGAATTCATGTACTAGAATAATTTTGGTCATGTACTTATTAAATTTCTTAGTTAATCATTATATCCAC
>CAYNGN010000136.1:0-6871 GCA_964396615.1 uncultured Thiothrix sp.
GTTGTTTATGCAACACACGACGACTAAGTTTAATCACATCCCCCTCAGTATGGCTATCTTCTAGCTCAACCTCATCTTGATTCACTAATCGCATCAAGCCACCACGATACAATAAACTCAGCGCCTCACGTTGTTGACCTTGCTGCCAGAACTGTCGTGCAGCAGCCGCAATATCGTCAGGTAAAGATTCTGGACGAATATCCATGCCAAACAAAATTTCAGGTTTGGCTTTTTTTTCTGCCCGCTGAACACCTCCTTGAAAAAAGGCAAGCCAATAATCTCGATAGATAATCAGCACAAAAATAACAATTGCCAATAACACCCACAAACCAAATTCAAATCCAACCGCCAGCACTTTTCCCAGCGCCTCAAAAAACTCGCTCAACGCAGAAGGGTCAATATCATCAGGCGTTGTGTCCCAATTCTTTGGTTGCCAGTAACGAAACGTTTCCGTGTGTGAAAGCTCTTTGGTTTTCATTAATGCTTCAATAGTGGCTTTTGACTGTTCAGCAGGCAATACAGCAGTAGCAACAGGTTCATTCGCGGCATAAACGTTGTGATTGGCACTAACACCAAACACAGCAACCGCCAGTAAAAAAGTGCTGAGTAATGATAGTAAAGAACGCGAAGCCGAATTTGATGGCTCTATTGCTGGTATTTCAGAGGTTGCAGAGGTTGTAGACCTAGCAGACATTCCACCTTCTTTAAGCGCCGCTAAACGGGTTGCCATATGACGAAAGACTAATTCAATATCCCACGCCTCAAGTTGGGTACGACGATTAAGATAAAGCCCAAAACTACCCACAATATAAAAGGGTTCAATGACAATAACGGAAGTGACATAAAACACATAACCCAATAAATCAACCCAGTAACTAGCGTCAGTACTTGCCTGTTCAAGAAAAAAGTCCGTAAAAAAACTACTTTGCATATGGCTAGGTAACCACAGAAAAACCAAACCAAAAAAGGCTAAATTCAAGATCATTTCAATATGAATACAAGCAATGGTTAACCACACGGCTTGGCTATGTGCATTCGTGTGCAATAACCGCTGACGCTTTTTTCGTGCTGCGCCTTTTAGATCTTCGAGTTGCCAAATCGGTAAATTAAAACCGCGTGATAAAGAAAGACGGCGATAGGTTAAACTGCTGAATAAACCGTTTCGGCGTAATAACGAGGGTAGCTTTTTTAAACGCTGTAAATGACCTTGCCAACCTGCCTGTCTCACTTCTTCATCTAAAGAAAACAGCTCCTGACTACTAATATGCAGCAATAAACGATCATAAACGGGCTTACACCACCAAAAAACCAATGCAGCAATCCAACGACTATCATCAGGCACAACTTGCCAAAGAATACTGGCAAAAATAAGGGCAAAAATAACCCACGGACTATAAATAATCCGCCACCATGCTTGCACCATCGCAAAGCCTAAATCAATGGCTTCCCATGGGCTGCGCAAACGAATATCCGCCTTAATTTGACTAAGCTGCATAACGACCTCGCCCCATAAAGACAAAATAAGCAATCACCAGCAACCATAAGCCAATACCCACACTGTATTTCACCATCAGCGGAATCCATGCTATTGAAGACCAGAAAGCTTCAATAAAGGCTGCCATAATAGTCATTGTCGCTGTGCCATACATCAGTTGCACGGCGATACGTCCATTATCAACCAATGCTCTAGCACGTGTTTTGCGTTGTGGCGCAATCAATGCTTGCGCTAATTTAAATCCTGCTGCGCCTGAAAAGACCATCGCGATCAATTCAAACGAGCTATGCCCTGCAACAAAGCCCCAAAAGGTATCAATATAGCCAATATGGGTTAAATGTCCTGAGACTGCCCCTAAAAATAAACCGTTAAACAACAAGAAGAAGACTGAGCCAAGCCCAAATAATAAGCCACTGGAAAAAATCTGAAAGTCGATACCTGTATTGTGCTTAATATAAAAGCCAAACATATATAAATCACTGTCTGCTTCGCGCTCTCGCCCTAAGCGTTCTTGTAAGTCTGGCGCATACATGGCTTCCATTTGCCCAATAGAGTCATCATCTAACACGGTATACACCATATCAGGGTAATACTGAATCGTGATAATAGACGCTAAAAAAGGGATCAAAAATAACAAGGCTGAAAAGGTAACTAATTTCCACTCCTGTCGCACCAACGCAGGAAAACCACCCGCAAAATACTCAGCAATATGCTGTAAAAAATAAGGTCGATGGGTGTAAAGTTTTTGATGACCACGTAATACCAAATGATTTAAACGTTCAATCAATACATGGCTATATAAACGCGAACGGGATAGCGCAAGATGATGACAAATCTGTCGATAAACCGCAGGAACATCAAGCTCAGGTTGCTCCCGTTCTTTTTTCTGCTTACGCGGTGCATCTTGATACGTTAGCCATGCTTCAAAGCTATCCCAAAGAGGGGTATATTTTTCCATAAAAGGCGTTTGTTTCATCTACGTGCCCCACCTGTCAAATAATTAGCGACTCCTAAAAGGTAATCAACTGGCTTTTTTTGCTTCTCAATCAACGAACCTGTCAACAGCGCTAATTCTTCTTGGCGCGCAAGAGAAATGCGCTTATGACGTTGTAAGTAAGCCACAAGGGCTTGCTGTTCAACAAGCGTCAATTTAACGGGGGGTCTAATCACCTGTTTCACCTCATGCTCTGCACTTTTTGGTGTTGGTTCTTTATGCAAAACAACCGTTTTTGCCACCAAGTCCCCCAAGCGTTGAAAGCGGCGACTTAACAACATGCTCATTAAGCCAAAGGCGTAAAAAAAGGGTAGAAAATCAACAACGCGTAATAAATTACGGATGACTGAAGAGGAAATACCAATCGGGGTTGCATCTTCATGGGCAACATATAAGCCCATTGCTTTTTTACCCGGCGTTTGCCCTGCTTTTTTTATTTCAAAATAAACGGGATAAAACCATTCCAAAAAGAATGAAAGAATCAAGGCAATCCCTAGACCTGTCTTGCCAGCAAAGGAAAGTACCATAAAAATCCCCATGCTGATTAATAGGCGAAGCAATAGATCAACCGACCACGCTAAAAAACGCGGTGCAGGACCTGCTGGCGAAAGGTGTAAAGTAATCCCTTCTGGCGTATTAACGCTGTAGCTTGTATCAAGACGTTGAGACATATTTTTTATTGGTGTGTTTTTTTGCATTGTCGCATACTCAAGTGACAATGTGCCGATTTTTATCACAGCAAAGCCTATGAGCCTGATAAGATCGCCCTTCAATCTCACTAAACTTGCTACGCTCAAACAACGTTCGGTTTCAGTGCGATTCCTATCAGGCTTCAAGTTGCAAACAATTATCACATTAATTAATCATTAGAATAAATATATTCTATAATTAAAATAAAAATAATAAATAAATATAATTCAAATTCAGGCTAATAACTGTTTACCTAAGAAACAATAAAATTAATAACAATACAATAACACCATACTTAAAATAAATAAAAATAGAATGCAATCAACATATTAAAATAAACTAAACAACAAAAAAAAACAACCATAAAAATATTTTAATTCTATTTTTTATTTTTTTATATACACATTTTATAACAAATGATTTATCATAAGTTGCCGTTAAAAACGGTATAGTTAATATTAATAGAAAGGGTTTAGCTAAAGGTTTGTATGTTTTTTTACTCAAAAACATAAGCGATAGCATCTAGCATCCGTATTTTTCACCAAAACAAGCACATAGGGCTTATTAAGACATTGAAATTTTTATTATTTCTGTCAACCACCTCGAACTTACGAAAAACACACCGACCCATTTTATGCAACATACACACATCAATAATCGTAAATAGTTGATTACCATCTATTTTTACATATAACATAAAAATTTAGACGTTATTTAACACGGAGAACACATGAAATTAAATCGCACTCTAAGTAGCCTTAGTGCTATTTCGCTTTTTTCTTTATTACTAAGCACTGCCTACTCACATAATGGTGGCTGGATTACTGATTCATCAGGAAACGGCATCAAGGATAGCTCAGGTAAATGCATAAAATCATCAGGCGGAAATCAAATTGATGGCTGTGGCTCACCTAAACCTGCACCTGTTGTGATCGAGCCTCCAAAGCCTGTACCTGTTGTGGTCGCACCACCAAAACCAAGACCTGTTGCACCACGACCAGCACCAAGAGTACATGTACTTAATCTCAATGAATCAGGCGGCTCTAACTTTAAAACAGGCAGTGCAAGACTCAGTTCTGGCGCACGTGCTACGTTAGATGCATTTGTAAACAAAGTGCAAAGTTCAGGTGTTACCCCTTCTGCCATTAGCATTGTTGGTCATACTGATAGCCGAGGCTCTAAGAAATCTAACCAACGCTTATCAGAACGTAGAGCGCAAGCAGTAGCCGATTATCTTGCGGGTATGGGTTTAAGCGGCAATATGCAAGTCAGTGGTATGGGCGAAAGTACACCTGTTGCCAGCAACAAAAGCAAAGCAGGTCGCGCACAAAACCGCCGTGTTGATATTCAAGTTAATGGCCAAAAAAGAGTAACTCGTTAATTAATTTGGCATGGTTCAAAACAAGGTAACACTTTGTAACGTTGTATTTGTAGGGTGCGTTGTACGCACCAAATGATTGCAGTATTGGTGCATAAAATGCACCCTACATAGATGTTACCTAAAATAATAGTTTTTTGAACCATGCTATTAATTTCCATTATTAAACTAATGACTATTTTGAAAAATCGTGTTTTTGTTATAAACACTCTTGAGTAGATCAGGTAAAACACACGACCTGATCTACCCTCAAACACCTCATGCAGCCCTCTGATGAAAGGTATATAATGAAAAAACCCTATTTAATCAGATTATAAAGTGAAAAAACTACTCACCATGATGGCGCAACTGCGCAATCTTGAAACAGGCTGCTCGTGGCATCAACAACAAACCTACCCCCATCTTTCTTCTCATACGCTTAAACAAGCACATGAGATTGCCGATGCGATTGAACGTAATGATCCCAATGCATTAAAACAAGAGCTGGGGGATTTACTGTCTCAAATCGTGCTTTATGCACATATTGCGCAAGAACAACACGACTTTGATTTTGCTGATATTGTCACAGCAGCCAGCGAAAAAATGCTGCAACGCCATACACATATTACCAATAATAGCTCAAACAAGACCAACCTAAAAAAACCAACCAAACATAAGCAACGCCATACACATATTACCAATAATAGCTCAAACAAGACCAACCTAAAAAAACCAACCAAACATAAGCAAGGTGATTTTTTTGCTGATATTTCAGCCACGCTGTCGAGCTTACAACGCGGACAAAAAATCCTTGATCGTGCATCACAAACAGGATTTGATTGGAATAACTGGCGACCTATTATTGATAAGGTAAAAGAAGAACTCGATGAAATTATAGATGCCATTGACAATAATGAATCACAAACACGTATAGAAGAAGAAGTCGGCGACTTATTTATTGCCTCAACCAATCTAGCCCGTCATCTTAACGTCAACGCCGAAGAAGCCACACGCAAAGCAGGCGATAAATTTGCCCGTCGTTTTAATCAACTACAACAAACCTTAGCCACTATTGATCCTGAAGAACAAGATCCAACACTAGAACAAATGGAAGTTGCTTGGCAACAAGTGAAATATGATGAAAAGCGTCCTGACATTCATCAAGCAGCCTATGAATGCCTTATGCTCAGTCGTGTAAAAGGCAAGCGAATGCATACTGATTTGCTCTATACCCATTGGCAAGAAGGTAAATACCAACGCCTTGCACAACAGACTCCCGTTGAACGTATTGAAATACCAGGACGACCAGAAAAGCCACAGCTTGTCGCTCCCAAAAAACTTAAGCAACGTAGCCTTAATACTGAAAAAGGCCGAGCCACCCTTATTCACGCCATTACACATATCGAGTTTAACGCCATTAATTTAGCACTCGATGCAGTGTACCGCTTTCGTGACATGCCTGATGAATATTATACCGATTGGTTACAAGTTGCTGCTGAAGAGGCATATCATTTTTCATTGCTCGAAGAACGTTTACAACAACTTGGCTACCAGTATGGGGATATGCCCGCCCATAATGGCTTATGGGAAATGACAGTAAAAACAGATCATGATGTACTGGTACGCATGGCACTCATCCCTAGAGTACTAGAAGCACGTGGTTTAGATGTAACCCCAGGTATTATGAAAAAACTCGAACATGCGGGGGACTTAGAAACAGTTGCGATCCTTAAAATCATTTTACGTGATGAAATCAACCATGTACGCATTGGCTCACACTGGTTTCATTACTGCTGCCAGCAACGTAACCTTGATGCTGATAAAACCTTTCAGCAGCAATTACAGCAGTATATGTCAGGCTCATTACGCGGCCCCTTTCATCACGAAGCTAGACTACAAGCAGGGTTTTCAATGGCGGAAATGAAACAACTTGAAAGACTGTCTAAATAACAGCTACTACAAAAATAACAGGTGATGCAAATCATACTCACCCTACTGAAACCTGTTATGATATCGTGAATATCCATAAAATAAAACAGCAAATAAATATTATATTCATAATCCTAGGGTTAGCTCTCGAATGACAAAAGATTTCAAACAATCATATAACTCTGATACAAAAGAAGCTATTAGCGGTATCGGATGGATGATAAGTGGTATTGCTATTGGGCTTTTAGCAGGACTTGGTATGTACTTTTACAACACGTACAAAATAACACTTCCAGAAGACAATCCAGATAATGCACAAACTGTACAAAACGCCACTTCAAATTCTCCAAAGGAGGGCAAACAGCCTAAACTGAATGACCTTGGCTTTGAAGAAACAGACCCCATT
>CAYNGN010000137.1:0-503 GCA_964396615.1 uncultured Thiothrix sp.
AGACACTGGCAAAACAGATGGGCGGGGAAATAGAAGAGGCGTATGCGATGTTTGCAGATACATTGGTAAAGAAAGATGAGAAAAAAGATGAGCAGGTAGAGGTTGATCAAGAGTAAAGGGAAAGCATCACACCGTTTACCCAAGCCATTTGCTTATTTAGGCACGTCTATCAACCGATCAGTATATGCTTGCAATCATTTTAGCCATTAACAAAGACTTACTAAGCAACCCATCTGCGTATATTGAGACATGATTGATATGTATTGTTTATAATCAAGTATATAACAATAGTCGCTCAAATAAGGAAGACACAATGGACATGGAAACAATGCAAGGCATCACTGCAAAAGCAGCATGGGATATCATCCAAGCAGAACCCAATGCGATATTGATTGATATTCGCTCTAGTATGGAGTTCTTATTTGTGGGGCATCCTACAGGAGCAATACACGTTCCTTGGGTTGATGAGCCAGATTGGGAAATTAACCCAAACTTTGTCACTG
>CAYNGN010000137.1:513-6857 GCA_964396615.1 uncultured Thiothrix sp.
ATAAAAAAACGTATTCTTGGTGGAATTGTTTGTTCTAAGACGAAACACTGCGCCAAAATTATTCTTATTTGTCGCAGTGGCAATCGTTCAGAAGAAGCAGGAGGAGCCTTACTCAATGCTGGTTTAAACAGCGTCCTCCATGTTGATGAAGGCTTTGAAGGAAAACTTGATGACCATCACCAACGCAGTTCAATTAATGGTTGGCGATTTGCAGGTTTACCATGGGAGCAATGCTAATAAACCCTGTCTATAGATGTTCAGATCATTACGTTCACCTTTTTTGTTCCAGCCAGCCAGTCATGTGTGTTATTTTTAAATCAGAAAGACATGGAAGATGCCTATGCATGGTTTGCGTATACCGTAGAAGAAGGCAGTGAGGATATTGTCGAATAAGTCATTGCACAATAAGAAATAATTATTTGAATACGGCTATAATCGGATACTGTTTTTCTTTATTTTAATGGGATTTTTGGTTTATGCAAACACAAGCATTTGGTTTTCCAGTCGAGACGCTGGTTATTTTCTTTGTTGTGGTACTTTTTTCGTTAGCGGTTGATTTGTGGTTACACAAAGATAAAACAGACAATACCCTCTTAGATGCAGGGCTATGGTCAGCATTTTGGATTGGATTAGCACTGGCATTTTATGGCTATTTGATACTGCGTTTTAATCAGCATTGGGCTGATTTGTACCTGGCAGGCTATGTCTTAGAAAAATCGCTATCCGTTGATAATCTGATGGTGTTTATGGCTATTTTTGCGGCTTTTAATATTAAAGGCGGCTTGCAACGCCGTATTTTATATTGGGGCATTGTTGGCGCATTAGTCTTACGTGCTTTATTTGTTATTGTCGGGGTAAAGTTATTACTCATTGCACCGTGGGTAGGGTTTATTTTTGCCCTCTTTATTATCTGGACGGCTATTTCAATGCTGACGATGGAAGAGCAGGATGATGATTTAGTGGATTATTCTGAGCATTGGAGTGTGAAGCTCACTCAGCGTTTTATCCCGATTTACCCACGTTTACATAAGCGCCATTTGATTATTAGCAATAAAGTTGCCGGTTGTTTAACACATACTGAAAAAACTGAGAGTGATCCGCCTGTCAGCTTTGCAAAAGATGCCTCATTTTTAGTGACGCCTGCTTTTTTGTGTCTCGTGGTGATTGAAGTTTCGGATATTGCTTTTGCCTTTGATTCTGTGCCTGCGGTTATTGCTGTCACACAAGAGCCGTTATTAGTGTATGCCGCAATGATTTTTGCTATTTTGGGCTTACGCAGTTTGTATTTCTTACTCAGTGCGTTAACACAATATTTAGTCTATTTAGAAAAGGCGGTGGTGCTACTGTTGTTCTTTATTGGTTTCAAAATGGCATTACATAGTTGGAATACGGTCATTGGTGAGAGTGGTATACACATATCCGCAACGCTGAGCTTATGGATTGTATTGGGGATTCTTGCTATGGGAATTCTGGCATCGTTGTTATTGCCGAAAAAAAGGGTTAAAAAATCATAACGGCATTCAGTATGTTTCCTTGATTGCACAAACTGCATCAGGGCTACAAATGAATTATGCCCAATTTTCCTGTGTTTCGCGCAAAGCTCCACACAGGTTATAGCGTTATTGATTGTATATCGTATTTGGTGTACTAGGGTAATAATTGAAATGGTGATAACCCTTTTAAGGTTAACAGTACGTTTAATAATACAAGTGCAATGGTCATAATAAGCATTGCATTGAGACTACGTGTTGTTGTTCTATGTTGCATCATGATCTTTCCCTCTTCTTTGTATAACATTCGCTCATCCAAGAGCCGCTAACATAATGAATTTTTAAATTTTTATAGTTTGTGGTTCAGTTTCAATTAAGAAACTTGAGGGTTAGGCACTCTATTAGTAAAAAAAGTTCCCTAATGAATAAAATGAATACATTCATGACGTGTTGGTCACTGGCTAATATAAAACGCCAATAACAGCGCCTGTACAACAGGTTGCCAACGTTCCCGCGACAATACTCCGCATGCCTAATGCTAATACATCATCACGTCGTTCGGGCATTAAGGTTGTCATGCCCGCCAATAAAATTCCCAAACTGCCAAAATTAGCAAAGCCACATAAGGCATAGGTCATGATTAAGCGTGAGCGTTCAGTGAGGCTTTCTTCGGGGAGTTGGCTCAGTTGTAGATAAGCGAGAAACTCGTTAAGTGCGGTTTTAACGCCCATTAATGATCCTGCCACTGTTGCCTCTTGCCACGGAATACCCATTAACCACACCACAGGTGCCATCAAATATCCCAATAAACCCTGCAAGCTGATGGCTTTGCCATCAATAGACGGCAATAAGGCTAAGAGGCTATTTACCAAATGCACCAAGGCCAATAAAACAATCAACATGGCAATAATATTTAAAAAGAGCTGTAAACCTGTTTGTGTCCCCTGAGTTAATGCATCCATACTGCTACGTGCGGTTTGTGGAATATCAACCCTATCCATTGGTTTTTCTGCTGATTTTTCGGGTGAGGTTGCTTGGCGTGTTTCAGGCACCATTAGCCGTGAAATAACCAGCGCGGCAGGGACACTAATAAACGATGCTGCGAGTAAATGTCCAATGGCATTGGGTAACACATCACTTAAAAGTGTTGCATAGATTGCTAACATCGTTCCTGCAATAGTGGCCATTCCTGTGGTCATCAGTGCAAACAGTTCACTTCGACTCATCTGTGCTAACCAAGGGCGAATCAATAACGGTGCTTCAATCATACCAATAAAGACATTAGCGGCTGTGCCTAAGCCCAGACTGCCTGAAATACCCAATGACTTATTCAATGCCAGCGCTAACCATTGAATAATTTTCGGTAAAATACGCCAATAGGTGAGCAGTGCGGTTAAGGCACTCATGACAATCACTAAGGGTAAGACGCGAAAAGCCAAGATAAAACTATTTTGTGGGGAAGTCTCTGCAAAGGGTGTATCACCGCCTGCCAGATAGCCGAAGACAAAACGACTGCCACTCTCAGTGGCTTGCTGCAAGGTCAAGACACCATGATTCAGTAGCGATAATACGTGTTGTAACCACGGTACTTTTAACAATAACAAGGCTAATAAAAACTGCATGGCAACACCAATCAACAAAAAGCGCCACGGTACATTGCGACGATTCTCACTCAATAGCCATGCAATAAACAGTAGAACAAAAAAACCAAATAGACTTTGAAGGGTGAGCATAAGGGGCGTTTTCCATTAACAGAGAAATTTAATAAATGAAGATTAATCTATGATCTATAGGATACTTATATGATTTCTTTCCTATTATTGATTATCATTCATTAAATAACATAAAAAATGTTGTTTTATTGCACTTTTTTCAATACAAACGCAACATTATTATGCAAGAATAAGGTTTTCAGTCAAATCAGGTTTACGATGATTTTGCACTCACTCACTGAATTAACCAGCATTCTACAACGTTTACGCGACCCTGACACAGGTTGCCCGTGGAGCTTACAACAGACTTATGCCAGCATTGTGCCGCATACCTTAGAAGAAGCGTATGAAGTAGCCGATGCTGTTGACCGTAATGACATACAGGACTTACAAGATGAGTTAGGTGATTTACTGCTCCAAGTGATATTTTATGCCCAAATGGCACAAGAACGGGGTGACTTTACGCTGAATGATGTTATTAAAGGTGTTAGCAATAAAATGCGTCGCCGTCACCCGCATGTTTTTGCCGATGAAGATGCAAAAAATGTGGAGATGGTGAACAAAAACTGGAATATGATTAAACAGCAAGAACGTGAGGCAAAAGGAAAAATAGCCCAAGAAGATGATCTTTTTGCGGGGATTACCCAAGGTTTGCCCTCATTAAAATATGCACAAAAACTCAAGCAACGTTCTGCCAGCATTGGTTTTGATTGGCAAAATTGGCAACAAGCGGCAGAAAAAGTACAAGAAGAGCTCGATGAGGTCATTGAAGCCGCAGAGAATGCAGATTCACCAGAGCATATTGAAGAAGAAATGGGTGATTTATTATTTGCCTCAGTGACCTTAGCCAGTCATTTGAGTTTTGATGCAGAAGATACGCTACGTAAAGGTAATGGTAAATTTAAACATCGTATGACATGGATGATTAAACAACTTGCTGAGCAAGGTATATCACCAGAAGATGCTTCAAGAGAACAAATGGGCGCTGCATGGAAGAAGGTTAAACAGGATCTCAAACAGAAAGAGCAACTGACACCAGAGATTATTCTGAATGCGTGGTATTCAAAAACGCTGAAGTCAGCATGGTTTTCTGCGACACCTGATATTGATCAAGTGATTAAAGCGCATTTTGAAACGGCATGGTTACTTGCCTCACAGGGGGAGTTGGATGCATGGCGGGAAACAGCAGAAGGTTGCCTTGCTTTAGTGATTATTTTGGATCAGTTCCCACTGAATATGTATCGCAATCAACCCAAGAGTTTTAGTACTGCAGCAAAAGCGGTTGAAGTTACCTTACATGCGATTGACAAAGGCTTTGATAAAGCCTTAGCGGAAACAGACTATGGCGTTGCCTTTTTATATATGCCGCTCATGCACAGCGAGAGCAATGCGCATCAAATTTTGTCCGTTCAGCTCTTTAGTGCCGCAGGCTTAACGGAGAATAAGCGTTTTGCTGAACATCATCAGCGTATTGTGCGTCGTTTTAATCGTTTTCCACACCGTAATGCGATTCTTGGACGTGAATCAACCTTCGAAGAAAGTGAATATTTGCAATCAGAAGAGTCGTTTAAAGGCTAAAAAAAATTGACAGGTCTTAACGCAGGCTTGTCATCCGATATTCGCTACCATGCAGATGAAAACACACACAATACAGTTTAATTAAAGAGCATTCTATCCGTATAATCGCCCAGGTTACTCTTTCCCCTTTGTTGTCTGTCCTTGAGCTTATATTATGACCAAACTAGAAAATTTATTTGAGAAAGCATTGTTTAAAAGTCGTTGGTTACTTGCGCCTTTTTATCTTGGTTTAGTGCTCTCAATTATTTTATTATTAGTGAAGTTTTTTGAAGAGTTTTTCCACATGGTAAGTACCGTTTTTACCATACCTGCGGATAAACTTATCATTGATATTTTACATCTTATTGATTTTTCTTTGATTGCTAGTTTGTTGGTGATTATTGTATTAAGTGGTTACGAAAGTTTTATCTCCAAAATTGATATTGATGAACATGAAGATAAGCCTAGCTGGATGGGTAAGCTAGGCTTTTCAGAGTTAAAAATAAAAGTCATTGGTTCTATTGTTGCTATTTCTGCGATTGACCTGTTAACCGTGTACTTAAATATGCAAGAACACACTGAAAAAGAATTATTTTGGAAGGTTGTTATTCATATTTCGTTTGTTGTTTCAGGCGTTTTGTTTGCGTTGATGGATAAGATTGCGCATGGAGCAGATGAACACGATTAACCCTCTTGTCGTTTCACTACATATCATCAGCGAGTAACTTATTCTCTAGCTGTTGAATGTCCTGACAGGCTAATGTAGGGTTGTTGTATAGTGGGTAAAACGCTTTCCCTGCTTTTATGCCTGCTATAACGCTAAGCAAACCTGTTTTCCCTGCATTTTTATACCATCGCCTAACCATATGCCCTGCTGTTGCATAAGTAACGTTCATTTCATTCTCATTAATATTTTGTTGATACTGTGATACAGCCTTTTCCCAATCTTCCACGGATTTCAGTTCTTCTTTTGTTGGATGGGGAAGTTTAGCGCTGCTTATTTTTTGCCAGATTGCTTTACTATGTTTTGGCTCATGACTCACAATCACTGCAATACCTTCAGCAAACCAACGTGGAATGTCTTTTAGCGCTGCTGAATCATCAAGACGCTGTATTAATTCAGCATGTGACCATTCATGGCTAATTTTTTCTGTTGTTAGGGAAGATGGGGATAAAACCAAATGCTTTAAGAAATAGCGGTCTTTGGCCTGCCCGCTTAAACGATTGAAGCATTCCTCAGTAGAACATGCATAGATAACAGGTTGTGACAGTGGCTCGCCCCATACCTCACGGACATATTTTTTTGCTATTGGTTTCTCATAAAGGAGTGTTTGCCGTTGTTCTTTTGTCATTGCCTTATCAACAAACATGTCTGAGCCAATGTACTCCATTGCCATCCATGAGGGTGGTAACATGACTTTCGTTTTTTGTATTGTGTTGCTATTGAAGATTAATAACATTATTAATGTTATCAGACTGATGCCTGTAGCGATTAGGATATTTTTTTTCAACGCGGAGTACCTATCAATTAGCCAAAGTGGGGTGAGGACTATTATAGGATGTTTATCAGCCAGTGAATGAACAA
>CAYNGN010000138.1:0-6840 GCA_964396615.1 uncultured Thiothrix sp.
AGCGCACCCAGCGCGAATGGTCAGCACATTTTGCCAAGCATATGCAGAGCTATTTATTACGCCCTGGGTACTTTGAGGAAGTGAATGGGATTGTGCTGGGGGGTTAATTTCTCTAACGACGAGACGCCAACCTTTTCTTCTCTGTACTCCGATTCTTGGGCAAGTTCCTGTAACCATCGATTAACTGGTGAGATGAATCTTCTTTTCTCAGCAAATCTTATCAAAGGAAATCGAAGCAATACATTCTGTATCCTGTGTTAATCTTGATGTGTAGTCGGAGTAATGGGGTTTGGGGGCAGTCCCTTGTGGTTATTCCCTACAGGACATTATTTTGTATTAATGCTAATACCTTCGTCCAATTGCTTAATGTAACTCGATGCTCCAGTTTTTAGCTCTTGACTTATTTATCTAAATATTTTTTTAAGTTTCTTAAAATTAATTTCTATAAAAACAATAACTTACATTTTTTCGTTTTTAGAAAAAAGTGTAATACTTGAAGCATTATATGTTCTAGTTATTTTGAAGGTAAAACATAAGTTATTGAATTTTAATGAATTAATATGTCAAGAAAAATCTAAAATTAAAAACTGGAGCATCGAGTGTAACATAACCAGAAAACGCCTAGGATAAAAAACCATGAGTCAAGTTAACCCTAAAAAAGCATTGAGAAATCTTTATGTTGCCGTAAAAGACAAGCCATTAGAGCCAAAAACAGATACTGATCTTTATGAGCCTTATGTGGAAGACTTACCTGATGGTGACCCGATTCATGAGTTATTAACGGGAATTGAATTTTCTGAAGTTGAAAGTCTTCTATACTTAAATCAGGATACCCGCCAAACCGCTTTAGAGCATTATCAGCAGCTCCTCACGCTTGGTGCTGATTGCGCGACAGCTTGAGGTCTTGGGCGAAACGCCTGAGGCGATGCGCGATCTTGTCATCGTGTTATATCAACTGACCAGCCTTCATTATGAACAGCAGGCATGGCAACGTTGTCGCCAATATGGCGTTGAAGGATTAAGCATTAGCCAACGCTTAGCACATTTGCTACCAACCTTACCCGATTATGCCACCTTACCTGATGATTTTACGGAAATATTGCAACAACTATCCAAAATAGATGATCAGGAAAAAGAGGAATGAAAAAAAAGTAGCGCTTCCTTTTAAAATGAGTCCTTATAACTATCTGGCAGTAAAGTTTCATTAAATTAATAGCGAGTTTTATTGGGTAAAAAATAACTTAACAAAGAGTACGAATCTTAATGAATGATAAAGAAAATGAGTGGGAAGGCTTCTACCAAGCAGGTTCAATAGGGTGGGATAGAGGGTGTTCTAGTGATAATTTAAGCTATTGGCTTGAGCATGATTTATTAACCCCCTGTCGAATTTTAATTCCTGGTTGTGGCAATGGCTATGAGGTTATGGAATTGGTCAAACGTGGTTTTGATGTCGTTGCCATTGATATTGCGCCAACAGCAATTAACAATTTACGCATGATGTTGGGTAAGGAAGGTATACAAGCAGCGGGTAAAGCAGAGCTTGTGTTAGCTGATTTTTTTTCATGGCAGCCCGAAGAAAAAGTTGATGCCATTTTTGAGCAAACCAGTTTGTGTGCTTTATCCCCTGAATATTGGGTGCAATACGAAACACAGCTTTACCAATGGCTAAAACCGCAAGGCAAATTATTTGCTCAGTTTATGCAAACAGGAAAAGAAACAGGCCCTCCTTATCATTGTGAGTTGAATGCAATGTTTGCTTTATTCCCTGAGAAAAAATGGCGGTGGAGTGAAGAGTATATTGCACAGGAAAAAGAAGCGGGGAAAACGGAGCGTTTATATCAGTTGGAGAGGGTATAAACAAATATAAATATTATTTTTAATCATTTGACTGTGCTAAAACCATTGCGAGATAGGTCATTAAAATAACGCAATGGTTTTAGTGCAGTGTTATGTATAAGAAGGTGGCTTAGGAGGTTGGTTAAAATTCTCTTGGAATGCTTCTTTATACTTTATTTTATCCCGAGAAAAGCTTTTTTCACAATGGGTGCATATAAATATTGGAGGGCTTTTTAGGATGTGTTTTCGAATAAACCCACGATGTTGTCTTTTTAATCGGGAGCTATCACAATTTGGACAGCATCCATATTCATATGCATTCATTATTAAATCCTTTTTTTATTAAATTAATGTATTAGTTATTTGTCGACAATGTTAATAGTTAATAATAGGCTTTATTATGTGCTGACTGGTAATTTTATATGTAAATTATTGATAATTATGATGTTTATTAGTTTATTTATATTGAAGCTAATAAAATTTATTTGGGTGCCAGCTCTAAATAAAATAACACTTATGGCCTAGATAATATACATAAAAATAAAAAATAATGGTTTAGTTGCAACTTCAGTTAATTAATCATTAAAAAATAAAATAAACTTCATATATTATATATATATGTCTTGGGTCGTTACTTTTATTTTGCATAATCGATAGGATGTTTTTTTCTACCATAAATCGGCATCTAATGGTTACTTAACTAAAAGTATTGTGTTTGTTTACGCTATGTTATCAATACACTATTTTTGCTTGTTATTTGATCGTTCTGTTACCGCAAGTATGTTTGGTTTTTTATACTGATCAGTTTTTCTAGCCAGCAGTTCCCGTTATATACACTTCATAAGCTGAATTAATTGAATTTTAAGCGTAAGCTATTGAATCTTCGTTGCAAATATATTGCAACCATATCGACTTGTAACTGAAACGGGAATTGCTGTTTTCTAGCACTCAGTAAAATATAAGTGTTATGATCTTAATACGTTTAATATGATCATGAATTGCACATTGTTTTATCCGTTAATGTAGGTTGATTATAAATTATTATTATTTAACGATCTTCTAAACATACAGAAGCAATGCCCCATTTGCATAAATCACTTCTTCTAAAGTGGAAACAATACTGAAGAAATTTTCTATTTTATGGGCTTATTGTTATTGCTTATAGCCCGGTTTATTCAAGGTTATTTTATTGGCTTGTATAGGAATAATCAGGGATGTTATGAAATTGCAATTAATTTTTATATTTTATATTTTATATTTTATATTTTAGAGTACAAATATATGAGTGAACATGCATTAGAAGTAGAAAAAGGCGAGCGTTTCCAGTTTGGTCATAATTGGCAAGCATTTTTATCCGTTCTTGATGAAGAAAGGATCAGTGAAGCTGAAAAAAGTATTAAGCAATATCTAGGCTTAGATTCTCTTTCAGGTCTTACTTTTCTTGATATAGGATCAGGTAGTGGACTTTTTAGTTTAGCAGCACGTCGTCTGGGAGCGAAGGTACATTCATTTGATTATGACCCGCAATCAGTTGCCTGTACGAAAGAATTAAAGAAGCGCTATTTCAAAGAGGATACTCAATGGCAAGTAGAGCAAGCGTCTGCTTTGGATGGTGATTATTTAGATAAATTAGGTCAATTTGATATTGTCTATTCATGGGGTGTTTTGCACCATACCGGTGACATGTGGAAAGCATTGGGCAATGCGATGAAACTAGTGAAACCAGAGGGGCAACTCTTTATTTCAATGTACAATCATCAGGTTTACTGGTCTACGCTAAATACATTATTAAAGCGTACCTATAATAAAGCCCCTAAAGTGGGTAAATGGTTGGTTGCAGGTAGCTATATATCGTTTGAGGTTGTAAAAGGCGGGCTTAAAGATATTTTGTTTTTACGCAATCCAATGAATCGCTATACCGAAAAGAAAAAGTCTAGAGGCATGTCTACATGGTTCGATTGGATTGATTGGGTGGGTGGTTATCCCTTTGAAGTAAGCACACCTGAAGAGATCTTTGAATGTTGTCATCAGCAAGGATTTGCTTTGCAAAAGTTAAAGACAATTGCTGGACATGGATGTAATGAGTATGTTTTTCGTAAAACAGAGTGCTAATAAAGAGCGCATATCGTTTTTCACTTAAATAACGATAGATGTTCAGATAATTACATTTACGCTAACGAACTCAGCAACTCAGCAAGCCACATGACTTGCTGGATTCGTAAATTTAAACAATGGCATAACCAATAACCAAATCCATAACATTTGTTCCTGTTACCCCTAACATGATGCTAACCGATAACGAAGCACAACAATTGCAAACCGCCATTGCCTTATTAGAAAACCCAAGCCTTGCTGCCAGAATCGCCAGTGTGGTCGGTTCGCCGATTGAAAAGGGCTTGGCGTTATTGCCTGAGGGTGTCAGTCAAAGCATTGCTGAAGTCTCGCAAACGGCGTTACTCAAAGCCTCTGAAGCGGCTATCTTTACGATGAAAGATGTGCCTAAAACAGCATCTGCTAATCATTGGCATAAACTGAGTGCAGCGGTGAGTGGTGGTGTGGGCGGGTTTTTTGGCATTGCGGGGATTGCCGTCGAGTTACCGCTGTCTACGACGATTATATTACGCTCTATTGCCGATATTGCGCGGAGTCACGGCGAGTCAATGCGTGACATGGAAACGAAAACCGCCTGTTTGGAAGTGTTTGCTTTAGGTGGCCCGAGTAAAGCCGATGATGCAAGCGAGTCAGGCTATTATGTGGTGCGTTCGTTGCTGGCTAAATCCTTGGCAGAAGTAACGGAACATATGGCTCAAAAAGGGCTTTCCCATGAATTATCGCCGCTACTGATTCGCTTTATTAGCACTATCGCCGAACGCTTTGGTATACAAATTTCTGAAAAAATAGCCGTGCAAGCCGTACCTATTATTGGTGCGCTGGGCGGTGCAGTAATTAATACGGTGTTTATTGATCATTTTCAGGATATGGCGCATGGGCATTTTACGGTTAGGAAATTAGAGCGGCAGTATGGGAAGGAAGCAGTGGCATTATGGTATGCTGAATTTAATCAGCAGCGGCTAAGTCGTGCGTCATCGTGATAGGGATTTAGCGATTTATTGCAAACATTGTTGAAAAAATACCCTAGTCACTTTATTCTTCCTACCTTGTCTGCTTTAAATACGCCAAAATACGAGCCATACCCCATGAAGAGTTGGAACAAAATAAGCCACTTGTTTGAAACACATTTCGATAAATTACGTTACCAACTAAAACACAAAATGGGGTATGACCAACCGTTACAGATTGTTCCTTATACGAGCTATGGTAATACAACAACGCTCTATTTGCGCGGTCGTGTCTTTGAGCAGCGTACTGAGAGTGACGATGCGAATAATGTGGACAAGAACTCTTTTTGGGATAATTTGCTTAAAAGCTATCAACGTTTTGAAAGCGATGAAGTCCCTAATGTTTTACTCACCGCTTGCTTTGAAAACACAACCCTCGAAACTAAGACGGATGAAGAAGGCTATTTCAGCTTTAATTTGCCCGTTACTCAGCCTTTAGGTGACAGTGAACTATGGCATGCTGTTGCCCTGACGATTCCGCCACAACCCCGCTTACAAGCGCCTCTTAGTGAAGCCGTTACGGCACAAGTGATGATACCCGCAGTGAATTGCAGCTTTGGCATTATTAGTGATATTGACGATACGATTATGATCACTAAAGCGAAGCATCTTTTAGCCATGGCAAAACTAACTTTTTTACATAGTCCCAATATGCGTTTGTCTTTTTTGGGGGTCTCTGCGTTCTATCGTGCGTTAGAAAGTAGTGGCCATTATTTACGTCCTTTTTTTTATGTTTCTAGTAGTCCGTGGAATCTGTATGACTTTCTGACTGAATTTATGCGGCTAAACCACATCCCGAAAGGGGCGTTGCTATTAAGAGACTACGGTTTGGAAGCGGATCACTTCCTTCAATCAAGCCATCGTAAACATAAACTGAGTCAAATTATGCATGTTATGGATACCTATCCTACGATGTCATTTCTTTTGATTGGTGATAGTGGGCAACATGATCCAGAAATCTATGCTGAGGTGGTTGCCACACGGGCTCATCAAGTTCGCGCTATTTATATTCGTGATGTGAGTTCTAGCCAACAACGTGATGAAGAAGTGAGATTATTATCAAAACAAACCCAATTACATGATATTGATTTGTTATTAGTGGCAGATACTTATGCTGCGGCTGAGCATGCGGTACAGCAAGGCTTTATTACGCCAGAAAAGCTAGAGCTGATTAGAGATGATATTCGAAAAGACAAAGAATGATGCCTAATGATGTGGGTTAATGTAAGGATTATTAAGGGGATAACATGTTTTCATAGAAATAATTATTGAGTTTATATTAGCTAGGCTCTGTTGACATTTGACCATTATTTCACCGTAGTAATATAAGAACTGAAGCAAAACGGATAAAATATAGGTAGTTTTTAGCCCATTTTTCAAAGCGTGAAAAGACTCGACGAAACTGTTTCATCTGTGCCATCAATCATGATACTTTCCATATCTGAGTCTTGAGAAAAATGAAGGTGCATATCGTCCCAAATACCCTTATCTCCCCAACGAATCTAGAAGACAAAAAAGCCTACAAAAAACAATAATACTCACTTGAGTGTACAAACAGGCGTAGCATAAGTCCTTATTTACTAACCGTTGCGGTGATTCGTTATGATAAAAGTTGCCTCATTACACTATGGCGTAATCTTTAAAAAAGCCTTTTCACAACCTGCTAGAAGAGGAATGTTATGGCTGCTAGAAATTTTACCATAAACCCGACTTATATCCCGAGTATCGCCTGCGCGAAACACAAACAATATCGTATTACCTCCCAACAAAATACCTTAAATTTCTTTTTAAACAAGGAGATAACTAATGACTAGTCTTTCTCGTGATATTAATGATACTGCGCGTGCTTTTTGTTCAACCAAAAACGAATTGCTAGTCGTCATGG
>CAYNGN010000139.1:0-2946 GCA_964396615.1 uncultured Thiothrix sp.
CACCTTAATAACCTATAACTCTGAGCATGAATTACTCCCTAAATCCAACGGTGAACCACTGTTAACTATTTATAGCAATGGAAGTATGCGAGCAGTGTTTCCTGTGTATATGAAACGAAGGGGAGTTCATCAAGCTCAATTAAATACAGCGACATTGCAAAAACTTAAAACACTTCTAACAGAAAATACACTAGATCAACATACTATTTCTGAAGCCATCGAATTACAACAAGCAGAGCAAGAGCAATTAAGCAATTCGAGTGCAACACTCTCTGCTGTTATGGACAGTACAACAACATTTATTGAATATCACCCCGTTGAAAACGGTACTAATGAAATTATTGAAGGAGCGGTTGTACCAACGAAGAAGATTATACAAAAAGATTTAACGATAACAGCAGAACAACATCCTAACATTGCGATTTTACAACATGCCAATGACTTAAAGAGCTTGCTACAAACGATACTTGATACAACAGACTGGAATGCTGTAGGAGATACACCATGAAAACAGCGACTTCTAAAACACTTCTTGCACGCATAATAACACTAAGTTTACTCACTCTTTCAACGTCAACAAGTTTACACGCTGGGGTTTTTGTTTTTGCAGATGAAGGTAATGAAGATCGTATTACCCATCCAACAGGTTATACAGGCACAGGAGGTGTGCTAAATCTCAAAGTGTGTATACGCCCCACTTCATCAAATACTGCAAATATGGCTCAACCCGTACAGAACGTGATAGCCACATGGAATGAAAAGAAAAGCAGCACGTCAAATTTATTTAATAACCTTCCAGATTTTTTTTCATATGACTTTGAATCTGTTGCAACACATGAGCTTGGTCACTGTCTTGGCTTAAGTCATCCTAATTTAGCAGAAGGTAATGTTTTAGGGGATGACAGAAATTATACCGCAGCAACAGATGGAGTAGATGATACTTTCAATTTAGGTATTGGAGCTGATGGTGTTAGAGGATCAACAGATGATAACCGAGGGGATGATGGCAATCTTCATTGGTTTAGAACCTCTAATAATAATCCCTTTAGTATTACTAGTATTATTGATGCAAGCACCTATTCTCGCGATATTAATAATCTTCCTCAAGGACATAGCTCAGTCACTAATGCTGATCGAACGGTATCTGGATTGTTTTCTACTCCTAACACTGAAACTGTCATGCAACAAGGTCAGTTTAATAATGAAGCACAACGTACACTAGGTCATGACGATGTAGCAACACTTTCACTTGCCCAAAGTGGATTAGATATGATCGCAGGCAATGCTGATGATTATACAATCAATTTAACCTATGGAGGTATCTCTGATGCTGCTGATTGTAATATTAATATTGGCGTTGATAATAGTAAAACAGGGCTGGCTGTTTGTCAGATTCAAGGAACATTTATTCAGTCTCCACATTTAGCAATTACTAGTGCCGAGATTTATATAAACGATACGATCAATTGGCATTTCAACAATGATAAACCTTGTTCAAAGTCTTTTGCTGCAACGGCTAATCAATGGAAAATGCTTTCTTTACCTTGTCAAGTAGGAATTTCAACATCTGCAACGGTACAAGACCAATTTGGTGATGACCTTGATGTTGCTACTTATGGACAAAATTGGGGATTGTGGAGTTATAATCCGACCACTAAAAGTTACACAAAAGCAGCTTTAACTGATGAATTGGAAGAAGGTAAGGGTTATTGGTTTGTAACGTTGGATAGTGGTATTACGGTTGATATTGATGGTCAGTATAACGCTAACATTGATTACCCAATTGTTGGTAGTTCAACAGGAAGTTGGAATATGATTGGTTCACCGTTTAGGCTGTCTACTCCTTGGAGTAGTACGATCATCGTTAAATCTGATGGTAGCCTACTTGATTTAACAGCATCTGATCCTGATGTTAGTGGCACTAATGCCTGTGTAAAAAAACCTATCGACGCAAGCTGTGCCGTTGCAGATACAGCATTTAAGTATAATGGTGTTAGTTATGAAACACTAAATCAAAGTTCTGGAAACCTAGATCCCTTTGATGCTGTATGGGTTTATGTAGGGCAACAAAACCTTTCTCTGAGATTACTCATGAGTTCTGCTGAAATAACAACTCAGTAACTATTTTTCAGTTTTACTTGAGCAAAACAAGGCAAGGCAAATAAGTACGAAATAACTTAATGTTTTAGAGTCTTATGGACAATCCCCATAAGACTGAATCATTCATGTTATTTCGTTTTTGTTCTTTAGTACTCAAACGGGGAAACTGCTGACTCTAATTGAGTATCCGAGAAAACTATTGATATGAGATTATGATTTTTTCAAGGATTTTTTTTGGAGTATACGGTAGTGAAATTTATATAAAAAGTAGATCAATATAAATATTTTATAGTAGAATAGAAAGGCATTATATAGAAAATTTAGATAACGTCTAAATAATAGTACCACTCCCCACTTTTTTAAATATTAAGGATATTTTATGAAGGAAAAAGAAACAAAGAAGGAAAAAGAAAAAGAATTACTTAATCGTCGAGATGCTCTTAAAAAGTTAGGAAAACATAGTCTTTATACAGCCCCTGCATTAATGACCTTACTTTTTTCTACAAAGGCAACCGCACTATCACCACCAGCACCACCATGAGTTTAGTGATTAGCCCTTTCAAGGTAATTAATTAAGCTGTTTTTTTGATTAAAAAAAGATTATTTGACTGACTATTAACCATGCTTAAATGAGTACATTCAATTCCGTATAAGATGAAATTTTATTGATGACTGTAAAGTATACAAAATATGTCTATATACTTATCAATATGATTAATAGCTAGTCAAGTAAACACCTTGAAAAGGCTGGTGGTAAAGGTGCATAAAATGCACCCTACTCATGCGTTTTGATTACAAAGAACAACCAACAGAAAATCAAGGAATAACAAGCCGAGGATTCTTTCC
>CAYNGN010000139.1:2956-6821 GCA_964396615.1 uncultured Thiothrix sp.
GCACTTTCTAAGGTTGCCATCCAAAAGGCATCCCAAGGGGAAATAGTGGCATTGTTTGCTAAAATATCATAAGCACCCGATGTTGCATTATAACGCCATGCCCTATTCTCAAAAATACTTGCTGCAGTCGCTTCTGCCAGTGTACATCCATCAGAATCAGCACAAGTCGCTGTGGTTGTTGCGATACGTAAATTATCCCATGTTTGTGAGTGTTTAAAAGGATTTCCTCCCATCACCCATTGAACAGATGATGTTTTTGTGGCTAAAGGATATTCAAAACAACCATTACTTGATGAGCATTGAGGGCTAACGGAAGCTGGAGATTTCAGACAACTACTAGGCACATCTAAAATAACAGGTACACCTGTTACTTGAATCACCCAATAACCTTCTCCTACGTTTAATTGCCCATTAAGTCCAGGGTTAATATAGCTATTAGAACTAGAATCATATTGGTAAAGAACCCATGTTGTACCATAGGTGTTACTTGCTAATTCATCACCAAAAATATCAAGGATGCTATTATTAGTATCAGAATAACAAGGAAGACTAATTTGTTTCCACTGGTTAGAAGCTAATGTCAAAGAAGGTGCTGAAGCGGCACTATATTCATCTGAACCTAGATCAATTTGTGTATTTTGTTGGCGTGCTTCTTGATCAATATCTAAATTCCCTGCACTTATTAATGAAGCTGCATTATCAATTGCAGGTGAAGAAGATAAAAGATGAAAATCAAACTGTGTACTATTAACAAATGTTGGATCAACAAAAAGAGAGTTTGAGTCATTACCAGAAGCCGTTTTATAAGCGCTAAAACCTGTACTGATTTGATTTTTCCATTCCCATTCACTCGCATTCATACCGAGGCTCGTATAATAAAGATTATAATCAACATCGTTGTTCACATTACTCGTATAGGTATTGCTCATTAATAACCCTTCATCACTAGCGACCATAATATTATTTTTAATCACATTATCATGGGTGTCATACTGAATGGATAATTCACCGTTTCCATCTTTTTCAGAGTCGTTGTGGAATAAGGTGTTATTAATGATAGAGCAAAATGCTGTGCTACCACGATTTGTATCATATCCTCCCATTGAAATGCCTGACAAATGGCTATTATAAATCAGATTATTACGCACCGTAATATAGCTTGTTGATTTACCTTGATGCTCACTCGCAATTTCAATACCAATATTGGCTTGATAAATTCGATTACGTTCAATAGTAATATTTGTACCACCATCAACATAAATTCCTCCAGCACTGCGATCACCAAAGTAAGCAGGGTTATTTTTACTATCAATATTATAAACAAGGTTATCACTCACAATACCATCTCGTGCTTGATCAACGGATTCATTAGAAGCTGTACCTTCAAAACCAATCAAGTCGATACCAATATTATTATTATCGTGTACGTGATTATCCGTTACTTGAAACGTTTCTACATTGCCGTTTAATACCAATGCTTCACTATTGCCTAATGTGAGGTTATTTAACTCATTTCCAGTAATAATCAAATCATGAATTGATCCGCTGTTATCTGTACCATAAACAGCAATTCCGTGTGCATTTGCATCCTCAGCACTCGCCGTTGAGGAAATAGTATGAATATGATTATTACGCAATTGGATATGATGCGAATCTCCTGTCACAAAAATACCCACAGGCAAACGATCACTAAGGTTGCTACTATAATTAGCTACCTCAAAACCATCAATGACAATATAATTTTGATTTTTTACTAAAAATAATCCGCTATCACTATTGGGAACAGTCAAAGATGTTCCATCAACCTTAGGTTTTTCATTAGGATAGGCACGTACATAAATGAAATTAGAGGCAGAACCCGATACATTTAAGGTAATAGCCTCATTGTAAGTCCCCGCACGAACAAAAACAGTATCTCCTGCGGTGAGTTGATCAACAGCATATTGAATAGTTAACCAAGGCGATGAAAATAAACCTGTATTACTGTTATTTCCTGAGGGGGAAACATAATATATTGCTGCAAAGACACTAGCAGGAACTAAAAAACCACTTAACAATAAGATACTAAAGAATCTAAAAAACAATGACCACATAACACACCCTCCTTAAAACGAACACTTAGAATAAATTTATTTTTACAAGCAAATAAACTTATTGAATGGTACTTTATTCACTATTATAAAACCAGATTACCTATGAAAAATTTTTTTAAATTAGATGAACACTTTATTACCTCATCCCCCGAGAAAAAATCCATTAAAATAATTGATCCTATTGGTCAGTTTATTCTTGAGTCATTAGAAGCAGGAATAACAGAAAAAACAATTAGTCATGACATTGCAGACGCTTTTTCCCTATCCAGTGAAAAGGCAAAGCACGATGTAGCACTCTTTTTAGAGCAATATAATAAAGAGATTGCTATTGATATCCCTTTTGATTTTTCATTAACAACAAAAAAAGCAACGTTGCTAACAACGACACACACGAGTACACAACTTGTTATTTTCCCTAGCTTTATTTTACAAATTAAACATGAAAATGAGGAAAGCCTTCGTTTACTACGCCCTTTATTTATGCACTTAGAAACACAATTTCCTTCGCCCATCACCATTGATTATAAACTGTTGATTCAAAAAAATAGTAATCAACACTGGGAGGTTATATTAGACAAGAATATTTTAATTTCTGGAGACGATCTAGCAACTATTATCTTACCTGCACTTGCCCATATGTTTGAACTTGCTTTTCGCAAAGACCCTTATTTAATCTTGCTTCACGCCTCAGGTGTCACCTATAAAGAGAGTTCCATTATTTTCCCCGCCATCGGCGGTAGTGGCAAATCAACGTTATGTGCAGCATTAATTAAAAATGGTTTTGGTTATATTAATGATGATGTTATCCCAGTTGCTTACGATTCGGGAGAGTTGATAACAATCCCCTTTTGCTTAGGCATAAAACAAGGTTCATGGCAAGTTTTAGAAAAATACTATCCTGACATTGAACAACAAACAATATTTGGTAGAAATAACCTAAACGTAAAATATTTACCTCCTGTTAATCAACTGTACCAAAAATCCTATAAAGCCAAGTTTTTAGTGATTCCTTACTACAAAAAAGGTAACTCATGTTCTATAGAAAAAACGACTGCTATTAATGGACTTAAAGCCATTATCGAAGGAGAAAGTCTGATGAAACTTCCCTTAGAGGATAAGGATATTGACTATTTAATTTCGTGGCTTAAAGATTTAGAATGTTACACGTTGACGTATGACTCTTTAGAAGAAGCAATGAAGACAATTAAAGAAACGCTTTTTTGAAAAATTGACTGTAGTGATAAAATCACGACTACCTAACAAACTTATGACAGCCTGTATGAAGCTTGCGGGATACAGGAAAACAGTAGTTTATTCCCCACATTCTGTAAACTATAGATGCATTAGTCATTATCGTTTTTCTTGAAGTAAGTTCGGATAAAAAAGCTGATAAAAATCGACAAAAAGTCGTTGAATATCAGCTTCAATTCGCTGAGGTATTTGATGACGTTGTGATGGCGATAAACGTGTACGCGTTTGATGAGAATATTTAAAGCGATAGTAACTATCGCTTTCGTGTGCTTTAACAGGCAGGTTTTGTGGATCAAAGTCTTCAGGCAGTAATGCTAACCAATGATAAATATCATGCATTACTCGCCTCGGATCCTGCATAAGATCTTCAAATATCACATAAAATAAACGTTTTTGTAAATTTTCAGCCTCATCTTGCAAGGCTTCAATTGCTTTCATTGGGCTACCAATCACACCAGAACTCGTAAATACTCGATGCTCCAGTTTTTAATTTTAGATTTTTCTTGACATATTAATTCATT
>CAYNGN010000140.1:0-6789 GCA_964396615.1 uncultured Thiothrix sp.
GAATCAATCTGGCAGTAAAGGGCAAACAGTAGCCGTTTATGTCTCGTTAAAAGGCGCTGCCCCTGAATATCCTGTCATTATTCCTTTTAGTATCAGTGGTACAGCTCAACAGGGTGTCGATAAAGACTTTACCTTATCACTTGCCAGTAATGAAATAATTATCAATAAACCAACCACAGGAAAACGTCCTGAGGCTGAGTTTAGCGTTACTTTATTAACCGATGCACAGCAAGAAAATAATGAAACAATTATCTTGACGATGGCAGAAAACTTGACGCAGGCAACACGAGGTAATAAATACCAACACACAATCAATATTGTAACAGGTGATTTACCTCCCAGAATCAGCCGTATAAAAGTGCTGCAAGGTGGCAGTAAAGGCAAGCGTGTTTTTCAACAAAGTGGCATTGTGACCATCACCGCACATGCAAAAGATCCGAATGGTAGCGCCTTAAGCTATGCGTGGCGTAGTGATACATTAATTGATAGAGAGACTGATGGGAATGCAGCAACCTTTGAATTTGATCCCGCGCAATCCTCTACAGGTAGACATGAGGTTCTATTACGTGTTAGTGATGGTACGCATACGATTGAAAGAAAGAAACGTCTTAAAATAAACACGGGGGTTTTAGCCAAGCCCGATGACAATGAAAATGGCATTCCTGATGATCTTGAAGATTCTTCACTGAGTAATAACCAGTTATCAATGGACGGTGATAACCCAATAGAAACAAGCTCTGGGTTAAACTTTGAATTGGGTGATTTTGCGCAGCATGGTAATAATCCAAATAATTGCCAAGTGACAGAAGAGACTATTCGCCAATTCCTCACTGATAATGGTTATGCTGCTTATCAAGCGGATACAGCTCATACCCCCACATTGGTACTGGACTATGTGATTAGTGATTTAGAAGAGATTGGTGGCGCGGCTCAAGTAGTCTTTGCTGTTTCTGCCTTACCTGCGGATGCGGTTATACGAAAATATAACCTCAACACAGGCTGGCAAGCCTTTTATGAAGATGCCTTTAATCGCATTGAAAGCCTGATTACGACAGATGGCAATTGTCCAAACGAAGCAACGACAGTCTATCAAAATGGCTTAGTTGAAGGTGCAACGTGTATTCGCTTAACACTGCAAGACGGCGGCCTTAATGATGCCGATGGTAAAGCGAATGGCGAAATTGAAGATCCTGTCTCTGTTTCAACAAGTACGCCTACAACATCAGAAGAAACGGCTGAGGAAACATCGTCGGAAGGAAGTGAGAGTAATGCGAGTGGCGGTGGTGGTGCATTCTCACCTTACTGGTTATTGTTTTTTGCTGTTTTCTTTATGGTGAGAATCATACGACGTAACCCATTGCTTAAGGCAAGATAAGTCTACTAATTGTGAACAATCACACAGATCTATAAGCTGCATGGGATATAATATAAGTTTATAGGTATCCCCCAATAACAAGCGAATAGCAAGGATGATTGTTTATGAGTATCTGTTGCTCATGCCGTTTATTAAGTGTGCTGTTGTTCAGTAGTTTGCTAATAACGGCGAATGCCTGTGACCAACAAAAAGCGGATGGGCTTGTTGTGCAAGCATTTGAGCGTGCGAGTAACAATAACCCTGAGCGCCAATACCGTTTATTACACAGTGCTTTACGTCATTGTGTCAACCATCCTGAAGCATTAAACAACCTTGGTGTATTAAGTGAAAACCAAGGCGATTTCCCGCAAGCATTACGTTATTACCAACAAGCTTTAGCAGCAAAGCCCGATTTTGCTCATGCGTGGTTGGGTCTTGGTGATGTTTACCAAAAACAAGGGCAATTACCACGTGCTTTGGAGGCGTATTTAAACGCCTGCCAGCAGGACAATGATGCCAAGCAAGCCGTGATTGAGCTGCTTAAAAAACAACGTTATCGTATGGTTGAACAGGGACAAATATTAGATAAAGAAAGTCTACTTGCCCTTTATGATCCCGTACGTCATCAAGCCATTTTAGCCAAAACCAAAAACTGCGGGTTTGAAGCACGTTTAGCCACAAAACCCAGTGCCGTTTTTCGTAACTTTCAGTTTGCAACAGGAGATGCTGCTTTACCAAGGACAGCAATGGCGCAGTTAAAAGAAATTGCTTCTGCTTTGAAAAGCCTAAATCAAACGATACAGATTGATGGTCATACTGATCGTCAGCTATTCCGTGGTCAGTCTCAGCAAGAAAGCGATCGTTTAAATCGCCAGTTATCCCGAGATCGTGCGAATACCCTTAAGCAAGCTTTAATCCAGCAAGGTATTGATAAAGAAAAAATTCATAGTCGCGGCTTTGGTGCTGATCAACCCCTGATACAGCGTAATGATGAGGCTGCTTATAGGCAAAATCGTCGAGTTGAAATTAAACTTCGTTAATGTTTTTCAAAGAGTTTTCATCATGATGAAAAAAACCCACCCTTATCGCATTTTCTGGGGTCTACTGAGTCTTGTGTTATGGAGTCTTGGATCATTTGCCCATGCTGATTTTCGTGCCTTATTAGTGGGTATTGATTATCAAAATCGCAGTACATCAGCACTGATTAAACCGCTATGTGGCGGCTTAAATGATGTTGACGATTTATATCAGGTCATGACACAAGACCTCGGCATTCCTGCGGAAAAAATCCATGTGTTGCGTGAAAGTCAGGCAACGCGAGCAGCGATTATGGGCGAATTTCAACAGTGGTTGATTGATGGCAGTAAAGCAGGGGATCAGTTGTTTTTTCACTACTCGGGTCATGGTGTTCTTGTGCCTGATTTGAATAAAAATCAATCGGCTGATCCAACGAAAAAAAACGATGTTCAGTTTCAGCAGGTTGCTGAAGCCTTTGTGCCGTATGATACAACGATTGATCATCAGCAAAAGCGTATCGACAATGTTATTCGTGATAGTGATTTACAGCCCTTATTACAACAACTCACCGATCGAGAATTAACCTTGTTTATTGATAGTTGTCACTCAGGAGGTATTACAAAATCAGCCGATGGCACTATACTGAGTTTACGCCGTGTTGATTTACCGTGGGTTGATATTGCACAAACGCAGGTTGCACCCTTATTTTCTTCGCGAGGTACGCCGCGTGGTTCTTTATCATCGACATGGCATCCACCGTACCGTTTTTTTGCGGCGGCACGTTATAATCAATATGCCCATGAATATCCATTAAAAGGCTGTAAGGACAGGAAAACACAACATTTTAATGGTGCAATGACCTATAGCTTATTGGATTTATTGCGTAAAAATCCGCAAGCACATTACAGCAATGATGCTATTTTTCAACATAGTCTAAGCTATTTACGCGAGACGATAAAACTGGGTGACGCAATACAAAAACCTCAGTTTTTTGCGCCAAAGCAAGCAGGAGAAGAACCGTTTGTATTATTGCAGCAAGCAACTGTGGCTACTCCGACGAAAACGTCACCCATACAACCAATATCGTCAACACAAGCATCACCAGCAGTACTTGAGTTGTGGTTAGAAGAACAAGGCAAAACTCATTTTCGTCAAGGTGATAAACCGATCTTGTATTATCGTGTAGAACAATTACCTGCAGGTCAACAACACGCTTGGCTTACCTTATTATCAATTGCAGAAGAGGGTTCAGTAGCAATTTTGTATCCACAATCTCCTGATTTTTATCAAGGCGCAGGGAGTAAAGCATTTCTGAATGCCAAAGTGAGTGCAGGAAAACGCTATCAAATCCCCCGCGAGACCCTTGCAGCCAATGAAAATGTTGTGGTCGATGTTGAATTGACGTTAGATAAAAAAGGCAAGGAACATTTTAAAGCGATTCTTAGCAGTGAGCCTATTGTGTGGGATGCAAAACAATGGGGAGCGTTTAAAACGCGTTTTGTTGGAGAAACAGGGCGTAACTTCCTGAGTCAAAGTCGTAGCCTAGCGCAACAGCACTTTTTGGCAGAACAAGATTTACAGATTATAGTTGAATAAATGGATGACTAAAACGATCAAAACACACGTAGTAGACCCTCCAACAGAGCGCCGTATTTTATGGTCTAGCGTCATAATCATGCTCTATTTAGTCTTTGGCTGGGGTAATAGTCATGCCCAAGAACACCCTTTTATCCAACTGGATAGTGGTGGTCACACGGCGGTTATCAATGATATTGCATTTAGCCCTGATGGACGTTATTTAGTTTCTGCTAGCGATGATAAAACCATCCGTGTTTGGGATTGGAAAAAAGGCAAAACGGTGCGTTTTTTACGCGGTTCAATTAGCGAAGGAAACGAAGGTACACTTTATGCAATGGCATTATCGCCCGATGGAAAATGGTTGGCAGTGGGCGGGTGGTTGGACAAAAGTAATGCCTTTGCCCCTTGCTGTGGTGCTATTCGTCTCTATGATTTTCACAGTGGTGAATTAAAAGCCTTATTACACGGACATCGCAGTGTTGTACAAGCGCTTGCATTTTCACCTGATAGCCAAAAACTGGCTTCAGGCAGCAGTGATAAAACGGCGATTATCTGGCAGGTGGCAACGCAGAAACGCTTACAAACATTGGGTGAGGAGAGTGATGGGCATAGTAAAGCGATCTACGCACTGGCTTTTAGTGCGGATAATCAGCGAGTTGTCACAGGGAGTTTTGATCATAGCTTACGTTTGTGGCAAGTGGCTGATGGGCGGCTTATTAGCGTACTACAAGGACATAGCGATAAAGTGAATGCTGTGGCTATATCACCAACAGGCAATTTGATTGCCTCAGGTAGTGATGATCAGACTATTCGTCTTTGGGATGCGCAGAGCGGAAAATTTCTACGTCGTTTAACCAAGCAAGGCACAGGTGTTAGCCGTTTGAGTTTTTCCCCTGATGGTAAACGTTTATTATCAGCCAGCAATTCTGCTCCTACACAGTGTTACCTCTGGGAGGTTGCCTCAGGCAAAAAACAACAAACCTATAGGCATGACAATATTGTTCTTGCGACTGCTTTTAGTCCTGATGGAGCGCATATTGTTACTGCGGGTGGTGTTGATAATAAAATTTATTTCTGGGATAGCCATCAGGGTCAATTGGTGCAAACCTTAGGCGGGCAGGGTGCAGCGGTATGGACAGTGGGTTTTTCTGCTGATGGACAGCGTATTGCATGGGGGAAAACATCCACGCGTATTAGTCGTACCAACCGTGGTGAACTAGAGCAACAGCTTTATCTCAGTCAACGTGATAGTAGTCTTGGCACACCTAAACCCTTAGCAAAAGGAAAAACGTGGCAACGCGCAGAAGATGCTGTGGATGACTGGTCTTTGCAGAGTCATAAAAGTGGCGAATATGGTTATCAGGCGATTCTAGAGATTAAACATAAAGGAACACTGAGCGCACGGATTGAACGTAATGCAACCAACGGCTATGGGCATACGGCTTATACTTTTACCCCTAATGGGAAAAATATCATTAGCGGTGGCAGGAATGGCGTGCTTAGTTTATATGGTCGTAAAGGGAAAAAGCTTGGTGAGTTTGTCGGGCATCGTAGTGAAGTCTGGGCAGTTGCTGTTTCTCCTGATGGTGATTATTTAGTTTCTGGAAGTGATGATAAAACAGTACGTCTATGGCGCATTAGTAGCCAAGCGTTATTGCTAACACTTTTTACTGGCAATAAAGAAGATTGGGTTGCATGGACACCTGAAGGCTATTATACCGCTTCACCTAACGGTGATCATTTAATGGGATGGCAGATTAATCGCAGCAAGGATAAAAGCGCTGATTATGCGACGGCTGAGCAATTGCGTAAGCATTTTTATCGTCCTGATATTGTTGATCAAACCCTGCGCTTAGGCAGTGCCAAGCAAGCAGTGGCACAGGCAAGTGACATAGAGGTTAAATTAGCGGATTTATTAGATAAAGGTTTGCCGCCTGAGTTTGTCCTTAGTCAACCCAAAAATGGCACAACCGTGACGGATAAAATGCAAAATATTACCCTGCTTTTTTCCGCAGGCGCTAAGGCAACCAGCTTGGAAGCCTATGTCAATGGTGTACAAGTGATTGGACGGGGGAAAATGGCTTTGCCTGCGCGTGCTAATAAGCATGAGAAAACCATCACCTTACCGTTGAGAGCTGGTGAAAATAGTATTCGTATTGTTGCTCATAATACGATTGGACAAACAATACGTGAATTCAAGCTGATTCTTAATGACCCTGCAACAAAGAAAAAAGGCCGCTTATTTCTCGTTGCTGTGGGGGTGAGTGATTATAATGACGATGACTTGGATTTACATTTTGCAGCTAAAGATGCAATTGCGGTTGAAAAAATATTGCAACAACAAGGCAATAAGCAATATAAAGCGGTGATTAGTGTTATTTTAGCTGATGGTCATAAAGCACCAACTCGGAATAATATTGAAGATGCGGTTAGCTTATTTCGCGATGCGACAATTGATGATACCGTGGTTTTATTTATCTCTGGTCATGGAGTCAATGATGGTCAGCATTACTATTTTTTACCGCGTGATGCTGAAAGACAAGGTGATCATTGGCGACCTTCCTCCGTGGTGAAATGGCGTATTTTGCAAGATGCACTGGCAGATGCAAAGGGTAAACGTATTCTATTCGTTGACACTTGTCATGCAGGCAATGCCTTTAATCCACGCTTAGTTAACGATGCAGCCGCAAAAGATATTATTGTTATTAGTTCAACGGATAGTCAAAGTTTAGCCTTTGAAAAAGCTGAGTTGGGGCATGGTGTGTTTACCTATGCATTACTTGAAGGCTGGGGTGATGAAAATAGAAAAAATTTATTTAAAACAAATGGTTACAAGGTTT
>CAYNGN010000141.1:0-6780 GCA_964396615.1 uncultured Thiothrix sp.
TGGGCGATAACAAAAGATATATGGATGTTGAGTAAATTGAGCGCTGCTTTGCTTGTTATATTGTTGATGATCGCATTTATTATGGCAAGCCTCACTTCATCTGTAAGTATGAATGCAATGGCGGAGTTATTTATGGTTTATACGGGATATTTGATTATTGCTTTCAGCTTTATTATGGGAGCCAAAGGTAACCAGTGGGTAAAAGATAGCTTGATGATACAAGGCTATAAAGACAAGGAAAGCATTGTTGCACAAAATTCAGCTGCTGCTCTTGTGCTTTATCAAGAGGGAGGTGATAACACCTCACTTATGGAAGCGTAAGATAACAAATGGCGCTTGTTGAACCATTAACGACACCCTTTGAAAAAGGGTGAGTTGCAGGACTGACTCGCATAATTCTCTACCTATTGACGTATATCATAGATTATATTAGAAAACTCTAATATAGTGGCGACATTGTAATACTACATACCCTATATAGGAGTATCAGAAATGAGAATTAGAATTGATAGACTATTAATAACAACATTTGTTGTACTAGTTAACCTTTTTACCCCCAATGCTTTTTCAGCGATCCCCATCGAAAAAAATGCTGAGCGTTTTACACTCAGTGTCGATTCACCTTATAACTTTGACGAAACCGTCAAACGTGTGCAAGAGGCGGTGATTTCTAACGATTTTCGTGTGTTTCCTGATCGTTATTTAGAGCAAGGGCTAACGGATGATTTTTCGGTTAATGAACGACAACTCGTGATCCGTTTTTGCCATTTTGGGAAATTGTATAAAGTCCTCAAAATTGAACCGCGTTTAGGTGTTGTATTGCCTTGTAAAATAACGGTGTTAGAGAAAGAGGATGGTCAAGTACAAATGATTTATATTAATGCCGAAGCACTGGCGAATGTATTTGATAATAAACGTTTAGCCGCAGAAGCACAGGGAATAGCGGAAAACTATAGTGATATTTTAGATGAGGTATTGTTATGAGAATCGTCTTAAATACCTTATTAAGTAGCCTCAGAATTTGCCCTATAATACCGTGGCTTGTTGCCTCTTTTTTGCTGGCTTTTTCTGTAGCCAGTCATGCCCAGCTTATTGATGACGATAAAATTTTATTAGCCCACACGTCACATGATTTTGACACCACATTAGCCATGGTAAAAAAGCAGTTAGCGGCTAAAAATTATCAAATTGCTCATGTGCAGCGTTGTGATAATGGGCTGAAAAAAATGGGCTATGAAGTGAATAAGTATCAAGTTGTCTTTTTTGGACGTATAGATGAAGTACGTGAATTGACAACAAAACATGCTGAATTAGCCCCTTTTCTGCCCTTTAAAATCTTGATTTACGTTGAAGGGGATAAGACGGCTATTAGCATTATGAATCCTGAAATGTTAAAGCCAATGGTTACTGATGAAGCGTTAGTGGCCAAGCTTGAGCAATGGAAACGTGATTTTGTTGCTGTTTTAGAACAAAGTAGTGCGAGTTCTTTGTAAAGTTTGTTAGTTAGAGTGACTTTTCTCTAGTTACGAAGCTCCAACCTCGTAACTGAGTCTTGGTGAGTCTCTATCTATCACCATCACCATTGAAATTCAGCGGGAAAATCTTCTGGCTTAGTCGCAAACTTTTCCCATTCAACCCCCATAGCGCGTGTTCCTGCTGCTGGGGCTTTCATACGCAAAAAACGCTGTTCTTGTTGATCACCAAGAAGCGCTTTTTTAGCACCTATTATTCCTATTTCTTCAACAATAATAACACCTTGTCGAGCGCCAATAAATTCTTTTGCTTCGGCTTTATTCACCAGAACTTGGTAATTTGTTCCTTGAATACCAATGCTGGATAAGGGTGTCTTGACCTGATAATGATCAGCATTACTTTTGCCTACCGCACCTGATATCGTCCGAAAAAAGCCATTCATGACTTCCATTAGTACTGAATTATCATCTCCACCTTGTTGATAATGGTATTCACTGAGTTTTAACTCACTGTTTTTACCTAATTCAACCGTTGCACCATCAATCATTTTGAAAACGACTTTGCTATTGTTACCTGTGGTAATGGTGTCACTACTATCTATTGCACTCCCTTGGCTGAGTGCTGTGCCATTACGCATTACGTGCCCTTGAAGTTGGGTAACGTGTCCTGCTGTTTCTGCCTTTGCTTGTGGAGCATATAAACTCAGTAAAATAAAACATAGGCTTAGCATAATAAGGCGCTGAGCGAGAGGAGGAGTGATAGCATTCATGATAACGTTCATGGTGAATCTCTTTGTTTAATAGTTTTGTTTAAGAATAGGGCAAGGGGTACTTATAAAAGGTAGTACGTGATGCTTAATCTTGCAAGGCAAGATTGTCTAAAATATCAGGCCAAACAGTATGCCAGCAACAATGATGATTTGCTTTAACTAAACGGATAAATTTTGCATTATATTGTTGTTTAATCACAGGATTGATCATTGAGTCAAGAATATTTTTATCATTATCACCGAGCAAATGTAATTGCTTAATAGGGGCTGCAAGCGGTGCTTGCTTTGCGGGATTGAGCGAACCTGTCAGTGGTTGATAGTGATGGTGTCTCGCCCAACGGTCGCTGTCTAAATTGCCTGCTAACGTGACCACGGCAAGGGTTTGGCTTAAATCAGTGACATAGGGTGCAAGCAACATGCTTAATGTACCGCCGCCACTAAAACCAATCAAGACAATGTTAAGCGAGTCATCAGCTGCATAGTGACGTTGTACATAACGTTTTAACGCAATAAACAAGCTTTCAACAATGACTTTGGCATAACGTTCATTCGTCCAATAACGATGATTAGCACGATGACAGAGAGGATCAGGATGAGCATGGAATGACTTAGGCGTTGCCTGTTGATGATAACAAGGTCGCCCTAAATAAATACTGTGTTGTGGGTCTTTACGCATTAAATCAAGCAAAATGGCACGATGGGGGGTTGGATCAACCGCGGGGTAACGATGTTGCAGAAAAGGGCTACCATCACCATCAATGTAGACATGCAGTGTCTTTGCTTTTATACCTGTTGTTGTTTTGGCGCGTTCAGGCAAATAATACAAGGTATGTTGAAAGGGCTTGCCTAAGATCGAATGTCGTTCAAACCCAAGCTGTTCAGCATAAGCATTGAATTGATGTGCAGGTGTGCTACTACAGGCAGTGAGTAAGCTTATGCACAAGCTTAAACTCACCCCCCATAGTGCTTTATGGATATTATGTGCGAGGAACAAGAATAAAGTCGCCTCCCTCATGACCACTATGTCTGATCGGGGCATATTCAGGGATTTGCTCAAACTTTTTTTCAGAAGCAGCAAAAGCCACTTTGGCAGCAAGTTGATTAAACAAACGGCTGCCTTCTAAAGCATTTGTATTTGTTTTCAATACGGAAAGCAGTGCATTGGTAAAAACCGAATGACCATTGCCACCACCGTCTAAAACGGGTTTAAGTCCACCTGATGTGAGGGCAGTGCGTGACTGCTGTTTTAACAATGTGCGTAAAAAATGTGTACGTTCAGTATCGGTTTTACCCCCTTGTAATTGCGGGATAAGCGTACGTGTCAATGAACCTGAGTAGCAAGAATCGGAAATAACCAAAATATGTTTGGTTTTCATTAAATTGAGGGTGTCTGTTAAGGCAGTATTGGAAATCCAGTTAGCGGTGTTATTTTTCTCTGCATCAACAGGTAGCCAATGACCACGCATATTCTCCTTAACAAGTACGCCATGTCCTGCGTAATAAATAAGTAAATTATCACGTTTGGTTAAGCGGCTGCGCATTTGATTCAATGAAGACAAGATCTGATAACGATTGGCATCAAGTAATAAGTGTGCTTTGAAGCCATAGCGTTCAGTAAGTAGACTAGCCAGTGCGCGGGCATCATGCACGGCTGTTTTCAGTTTGGGAATTTTATGGTAGTTATTATTGCCAATGATCAGCGCATAATAATTACCATAAGATAATGCTGGAATCGGGCTTGCTTGTGGGGCTTCGATAATGGGTTGCGCAGAGGGTGCGGGTGTTTGTTGTGCTTTAAAAATAAAAGACACTTCGGCTCGCTTGCCTTGATGATCAATCGCAGTGATAGTAACGGGGGTTTTTGTTTTAGCAACGGCAACTTCAGCTTGGAACACGCCAAATTTATTGATCGTTTTGGTTTGATCTTGACTATTAATTTGCAGGGATAATAAACCTGCGGGGGCAGTAACACGCCCAATGACTTTTCTTGTATTCCCTAAAGAGCGTAGCGTAACAACAGGTGCTGTAGTACTACGTGTTCGTTGGATATTGGGGTCGATAAGCTCCAGAGTGGGGGCGGCTATTTGTCCTTTTAAGCCAGCAGGGGCAGAGGTCGTTGCGGCAGTCGCTGCAATTCTAGGACCATTTAATGAGGCAGAATTTAACTCAAGCTCTTGCTGTAAACCAGACGCTTTACGATACCATTCCAGTGCTTTCTCTGGGTTTTTGGTTACGCCCAAGCCTTTTTCATAAAGATTACCAAGATTGATTTGGGCGCGGCTGTAGTTTTGCTTAGCAGCACGTTGATACCATTGGAAGGCCATTGTGTAGTCAGGCTTGACCCCTTTACCTTTTTCGTAAATTTGCCCCACATAGTTTTGTGCTTCCGCATTATTTTCTTTGGCTTTTGGCAACCAAACCGTTAATGCCGTTTTGTAGTCAGAGCGGTTATAGCGGGTATATTCACCACCGCGTATCTCACAATCGACGGCTGTTGTTCTGATGGGGCGACGGGATGTCACATAAGTCGCCCCCCCTAGCTTGCGTACTTCACCTTTGAGTAAGCAATCAATTGGTAAAAATTGATCAGCATCACCATTTGCAGTACGACCTGTTGTTGCCGTGGTCGTTTTACTGCTTTGCAGTGGTGGGGAGCTAGATTCACAGGCGGATAAAACCAGCGAAAAAAGCACAACGAATAAGAGCGATACTATGTGAGAAAACAGGGTGGTATTTTTCATAAGATGACCTTTAAAATTCGACACGTACGCCAGCCGTTACACCATAACTGCTATCAATATGTTTTTGACCAAGCAAGACATTTGCATTAACAAAAGATTGTATGCCATTGGTATGTACAACCGAAACACCGCCATCGAGGGTGAAATAATCTCGGTCAGGTCGATCAGTGCTGGAGATAAATACCGTTTGATTGGGATCAACAGTGAAATAAGAACTGATTTGGCGTGCATCATCTTCAAACTCATGATGCCATTCTGCGTTGATATGTGGTGAAAGAACACCAAATGATTGGCTGGTTGCCTTTGAAGCACGAACGCCGATGACGCTTTTTGTGGATTTGATACGTTGGTCATTGACGGTCATGTTCATGCCTAATGCACCACTTTCGGCATAACCGTCAATATCAATATCTTGATAATGGACACGTCCATAAGGACCATAATTTATAGCACCTTGCTGTTTATTCATACCGATCCCAACCGAGGCAGAAAATTGTTTGCCATCAGTAGAGCCTTTAGCAACACGATCAACCCCAGGATAGCGAATAACACGATCAAGATCATAATCACTTTTCCCGAAACCCAGTACACCATCAACATAAATATCGCCCATATACTTACTACCATAAACAGATAGATTGGTACTATCAGCTTCTAAACTTCCTCCTAAAACAGAGCCTGCTGCGTTGCTTTCAAAATCGGAGTCAAAGCGGTTATAGCCTAAAGCGACACCTACCACTGTATCACTTGTAGGACGGTAGTCTGCGCCAATAATGATTCCTTGACTGTCCATCTCAAAACCATCTTCACGATCGGTTTGGTTTTTATCAACCGTACCAATAACACCGTTGACAAAAACACTGGTTTTATCAAAACCCGTTCCTATTTCACCCGTATCATCACCGGCTCCGCCACCAAGTATTTTATCAGAGCGGCGTAAACTACTTAAACGGTTAACGATATTTCCCGTTTGATGATACGTTGTGCGTGTGGAAACAGTACCTGCTGCAGACGCTTCTTCGGTTGCGATTTGTTGTAATGCACCTTCCAGTTCAGTGTCACTTAAGCCAGGAGTATCGATATCTGTAGAACCTGTAGAGCCATTAAGATTAGAAGCAATATGTGTACAACGGGTATCTAAATCTTGCTGTAATGCCGTCAAGCCTTGAGCACGCGGTAGGTTTTGGCACTCACTTAAAACGGAAGCACCTGTATTCGATTGTAACGTCGTTTGCGCAGCAGTGCTGACTTGCACAAGATTTAAACTAGTGAATGATGTATAGAAAAAAGTACTTAATATCAGCTTATAGCGTTTTATATTCATGGTGAGGCATCCTGCTTATTTAAAAAATTGAAACTTAATTGAAACTTAATTGAAACTTAATTGAAAGCGTAGGTGTTTTTAGTAGAAATTTCAGGAAAACCCTACTTTAAGTTGATTTACAATAAATACTTAGCTAAAACAGGAAGAAAGGCATATTAATAAAGATAATGTTACGAAGTCCCATTAAGTAACGTGATAACGGTCCCTTTCTTTAGCGAGTGTCACTTTGCAGTGCGGGTGCTGTTTTTTCATCCATTGTTGTGCATTGGCTAAAATAACCTCTAATTGTTTATCCGTACGTTTAGGATCATGATGGAAGAGTACGAGTCTAGCCACATTCGCATCACGTGCTAAGCGTTGTACCTGTGAGACTAAAGGGTGTCCCCAGCCATGAATATGCGAAAGTTCTTCGTCGATATACATCGCATCATGTACCTGCCAAGCCCAAGATGCCAGCCGCAAAGGCGATCACC
>CAYNGN010000142.1:0-6265 GCA_964396615.1 uncultured Thiothrix sp.
TACTACACCAATTTGTGCTGCTGTTTCACTGCCTAAAAAGCCATTGATATGATGATCCCGCAAAGTTCTTTGCGCATCTTGGGTCATTGGAGCAGATAAGGGCGCATAAGACCAATGCCATTTTTCTTCATTATAGCCGTGAGGTCTTGTTGCATTTTTTGCCGTATAAGGACGATAAAAACCATACTTAGCGGCATTAGCATTCATCCACTGAAAAAGCGCCAAGCCCTTACCTTTTTCAAACCATTTATTATTAAATGAATTCAGATCAATATCCGTTCCCCAATGATGACGTGATGTACCTGGCATAGAACTATATTGTAAGATTTTTAACGCTTTTTGCTTCGGATTAGCAATATCTATAGCGACATTCGTCCCATCTGAGAGCGGCCGTTTGCCCAACCATTTTTTCTCCCAAATCCCCTTTTGATGGGCAAAATTACGTGTTGCTGAGCGGATTTTCAAATAAACCCCCTCTTTTCTTGCCTCAGCTCGCATTTTAATAAAGGCATCAAGTGCTTCTTCTCGTAAATACATCCCTGAACGACTCGTGTATTTTCGAGGTATTTTAACAAAACCTGGCATTTTCTTCGGATTAAAACGCCCCATTAAATACCGTACATCATAATGCTGCTCCTGCTGCGTAGTAAATGTAGGCTTTAACGCTCCAGTACTGTTATTAGCATAACAAATCGGGAAAACCATCCCCACGAATATAACGCCCAAAAAGAGGGAAATACTTTTTTTAAAATTCATAGATTTCATCAAATAAAAGTTGGATATAGAGTTCATATATGTAGTCTATAATGAATACGCAAGCATTTGACCTTAATATAATAATCAGGTTCAATAGCTCATCGTTACTTCATAACCACCAAATTTACGAATATTAAGCACGCCTGTATCAAAAATAAGATATTGCCCTTTGATCCCCATTAGCCTGCCCTCAACCACGGCTGTTTTATCGAAATTAAACGACTTTACTGTTTTCGGATGTTCTATGATGGGGTATGCAATATCAATGGGTTTCTCGTCAAGCCATTGTATTGAATGTTCACCATATTGTTGCAACAAATCGGTTAACGCCGCATGGCTTTTCTCGAAAATATTATCACGATAAGTTGTTAGATCAACACGCTCAATCCCCCCTTTCAACATACGTTGCCATTGCGTTTTATCGGCCACATAGTTTTTAATAACCACTTCACAAAGACCTGATAACAAACGCGAGGTGACTTTTAAAATCGGCAATGCCTGCACAGCACCTTGGTCAATCCAACGGGTAGGTAATTGTGTATGACGAGTAATACCAACCTTTACACCTGATGAGTTAGCAAGGTAAACATAATGTGTTTTAAAACAGATATCTAAACCCCATTGAGGTTCGCGACATGTCCCCGCTTCATAATGACACTGCTCGGGTTTCATCATACACATATCACACTGGGCAAGTGCACGAAAACAGGGGTAACAATAACCTTGATTGAAGCTTTTTTTGATTTTTCGATCACAGTGTATACAGTGGATATTTCCTGTATAACTTAATGTTATTCGTTTGCCTATCTTATCACCAATAGGAATACATTTAGTTGTTAACTGTTGTTGCAAAGCAAAAGAATAATCTATAGGAGATTGCAGCTTAACGTGCATTTTTCTTATAAAGCCCGTTTGCTCGCTCGAATCATTCACTAAGTGACTCATGATATGTCCTTATTGTCATTGATAGGATTATTTACATGGCATCAAGCATATCAACAAAACCAAACTGGCTCATATCATACATTTTCATCGGATAAAGCTTACCCCATAAATGATCACATTCATGTTGTACCACCCGTGCATGAAACCCTTCCGCTTCACAAGTAAATGATTCACCTTGCAGCGTAAAAGCAGTGTAACGAATGGCCTCATAACGAGGAACCAAGCCGCGCATTTTGGGAATACTTAAACAGCCTTCCCAACCTTCAACAATTGTATCTCCAATAGGCGTTATCGTTGGATTAATCAATACTTGCTCAGGCACAGGATTTGCATCAGGATAACGCGGATTGTATTCCATCCCAAACACCACTGCTTGTTGCAAGACACCTATTTGTGGGGCGGCTAAACCTGCACCATTATTGGCACGCATTGTATCCCATAAATCATTAATTAAATGCTCTAATGCAGCAGTGTTAAAATACTCAACCGGTTCTGATGATTGTAAAAGTAAAGGATTTCCCATACGAAGGATTGTTTGAATAGCCATTTATTTTCCTACTGCTCTCAATTTAAAGACGGCGACAAAAATGTAAGGACACTAGCCACAAGGATTGAAAAGTGAGATTATGCCACCACGCTAGTTGAGGCAATGCTTAAAATTCTCAATAGAGACTTTTGTTTCGCCTTATCAACAATTATCCCCCCTCATACTACATTTTAAAAGGCAATACCTATGGACGTAATGGATCGAATCGATCAAGCAGTAAAAGAAAACGCCATCATTATTTTTATGAAAGGCACTCCACAGCTACCACAATGTGGTTTCTCTAGTCGTAGCTCAGCAGCAATGAAAGAGTGTGGCCAACCTTTCGCTTATATTAATGTCATTGAAGATCCTGAGGTTTTCCAAAATCTTCCGCGTTACCAGAATTGGCCTACTTTTCCACAAATTTACCTTGCTGGTGAGTTAATTGGCGGTCATGACATTCTGATGGAAATGCATGAAAAAGGTGAACTAAAACCAGCTCTTGAAACTGCTGTTGCTACAGGTCCTGTGACTCCTCCCGCAGAAAAAGACGCTTAACCTTATTTTAATCATTAAACTTTAGTGACACGACTACCGCTTTAGGTTGTCATGTTACTAAAAATCATAAACCAATAGTTTTTCCAGTCGAGGCTTCACAAATTTATTGATAAAGGCTATATGCTTAGGATCACTTAAATAAGCCTGCATATCCTGCTGATTGGCAAACGTGAGATGAATACCAAGATCAAAACTATCATCAACAATTTTCCTATCACTGGCAATAGCACGCCCTAGACTCATTGCTTTTACCTGTGGAATCAACGCTGGAAGTTTATTCGTCTCCTGTATCACTTCATCAATATCGGCTTTTGTTGTCCCCTGTTTAAACCATACAAGCACCACATGATTAATTGACTGAGTGGTTACATGCTCTGTTTTTGTTGGTGTTGTTGATATTGATGTTGAGCAAGCAGTCAACCAAACAAATAAAACCGCACCTAACAAAAACCGCCTACTACGTAATGTTCCATTCATTATTCGATAACCTTATTTATTGCCACTGAATTAAGTAAAAAGGAATATACACTAAAAAACTTAGCATTTTCGATGCCTTTAAGACCCGTTAAGGTTCTTCTTCAGCAGGTTGCTGTAACGCCTTTTTAATAGCCAAAGCAATAGCAGCAAGCAATGGCTCAGCGTGAAGCTGGCAATGATACTGCCCTTGTTGATACAAAAACATACTCGGCAAATGAAATACATTAAACTCATTAACTAATGCCAGTGACATGCTGGCATCAATGTTAAAAATAGTGACTGCAATATCTGTCGTCTTGTATAGATGGTACTGCTGTAATACTTTAGCAAGATGACGACATGCCCCACAACCAGACGCAGTAAAATAGACCAAAACCACTCCCGTGGTTTCAGCAAGACTTTGGTGATAACTAAATTCAGTCAGTGTTTTAATTTCAGCCACAATTTTCTCTATTTAATAAACATTGGAGAGTATAATTAAAGTTTCCTCTCTAAAACGCAAAAATCCTCTATGATCAATAATGATATTTTACGTCGTATACGCTATGCCCTTGACCTTAGTGATACGAAAATGCTTAGCTTATTTAAACAAGCACAACAAAACACGAATGATACAGAGTTGAAAGCATTACTAAAGAAAGAAGAGGAAGAAGGTTTTATTGAGTGCAAAGACCGCCAACTCAGTGCTTTTTTAGATGCGTTGATTGTTGATCGACGCGGTTCACGCGATCCTAACGCGCCACAACCCAAACCAAACGTGTATGCACTACTCACCAATAATGATATTCTAAAAAAATTACGCATTGCTTTAGAACTACACGAAAAAGAAATGCTAAGTGTCCTAGCACTGGGTGAGATGAAGATTTCATCCTCTGAACTTAGTGCGCTTTTTCGTAACAAAAAGCATAGACATTACAAAACATGTGGTGATCAGTTATTGCGTAATTTTCTCAATGGGTTAACAAAAAAACTACGCAATGTTTAAGTGCTATATTTTATTATCACTATTGATTGATATACAGACACAAGCTACTATTTTTAATCGTTATTAAAACACTTTAAATCACTTCATACTGGAAGAGTAATATTATGAATACCGTTGAAATTATCCGTGAAGATTTATCAGCAGCTCAAGTCATGGTCATTCGCAAAGAAGAATTAGCCAAAGGACATAGTGTGAATATTCGCCGCATTCATTCTGAACTAGTAGAGATAGAAATCACCCATAATAATAATATTATTGATATAACACCTGAAGAGTATGCCATTATTTATAATGATACTAGCAAACAAAACACTACGGTTTAACAACAAAAAAACACAAAATATCCAGCCAGTCCAAATGACTGGCTTCATGTTGTAAGCCTATTTACCTAGCACACTCTATTATTTAGAATCTGGCACGGTCAAATTATTAAAATTAACACGATCAGCCTTATAATGCATATTAAGCGTAGATTTAAGCTGATAGCCTTTCATTTCAGCAAAAACACTCGCAGGAAACCTGCTTACCATTAGATTATAATCGTCAGCTTCTCTAGCATAATCAATATACAACTCCTTAATCGTTTGCTGATACTGTTCCAGTTGCACAATAGCTGGCAATCGCTGCCCTTGTTTCTCTATTGAAGATTTCCTGATCTCAACAAGTAAAGCCTTGAGCACAACATCTAACTGATGTTGTGCTTGAATAAATAGCTCAAAAATCGCTTGCTGATGAAGCATATCTGGCTTAGTGGGTATATTTCTTGCAGCGATAACAGCAATAAAAACATCCTGAGATTTAAGCAACGGGCTTTTCATACCCTCCCGTTCTTGCAACACCATCGAGAGCTGTTTATTTCGCTGTTCATAGTGCTTTTCTATTGTTGCCCATAGCTGACTAATACGTTCATCACTTTGTTGAATTTTATTGTTAATATCAAAGCCATAAAATAGAAATAGCACAGGTATTGCCACAATAAGTGAAATGGCACGAGATGACATAACAGTGTCCTTATTAATATTTTTATATGTATTTGTAATGAGGCATATCAAGTGAGCTGAAAGGCATCAACAATCCAGTTCATTTCATAACGTCCATTAAGATCGCCTTCTAACGCAACAACATCAAATCGAGCGCAACTATTAGGGGCATAACGTTGCAAGTAAAATGCCGCTGTTTTTATAATTTTTCGTTGCTTCTGCACAGTAACACTACCAGCCGCACCACCATAGTGGTTATTTCTGCGGTAACGCACCTCAACAAAAACCAGCATATCATTTGCAGTATCACGCATAATGAGATCTATCTCGCCTAAACGAATACTAAAATTAGCCTTAAGCAAGACAAGACCTTGCTGCTTTAAATAGGCACAGGCAAGCTGTTCCGCCTCATCGCCTATGGCTTTTTTATCTGCGACCATAATATCTTAAACTTAAGGTACATAGACAACAGGACGACCATTCCTAAACGTTGCCCATTGTAAGGTACGATGCAAACTGCCACTGCGACTATAACGAATTGTTCCTGTCTTACCATTAACCACACTACCTTGTTTCAACTTATTAAGGTTTTGTGCAACAAGCAGGCTATCGTACCCTAATGCATAGAGCCTTGGGTAACGATAATTGCTACTTGGATTAGCAATCACCCAAGGAATTTCAGTATAAATAATACCATTCAAGCTCGCATCCAATGATGGTGCTGCACTCCCTGAAAAAATATGCGATGTCGCATAAACGGGTTTATTCGCTACATTCTGACGCGCCACAACAGGGTAAACCATTCGTGCTTGTGTAGGTGACCCTGCAATAAAAATCATATCAATCGAATCACTCACTGCATTCATTAAGTCAGTCACTACATTTCTATAACTAACGGATTGATTAGCATAACGTAGTACTTTCACCACCTGCCCACCACGACCACTATAGGAACCTGTAAAGGCGCTTTCCAAGCGTCGCCCCCAACTGGTATCAGGAACAAGTACAGCCGCTCTACTTTGTCCATTATTCATCGCC
>CAYNGN010000142.1:6294-6735 GCA_964396615.1 uncultured Thiothrix sp.
GGGTAATAAACCAAACTGAAAGAGGTTTGCGGGTCCTTTTCGACCGCCAGACAAATAATTAAGACTTAAAACGGGGGTTTGCAAATAACCATTGCTTGCAATAGTAGCTAATTTATCCTTGGAAAAAGGTCCTAAAACAAACGTTGCACCTGATTTTATTGCACGATTATATAAAACATTGGCATCAACACGATTAGTATCATACTTTAGCAACTGTATCGACGAAAAAGACTGCTGTTGCGCACTGGTAATTCCTTGTACAAGCGCATTACCAATAGAACTCTGTCGACCGCTCAAAGGCAACATAATAGCCGCAACCTGCCCACCAGCAACAGGCTGATTTGTCGTTGCTTCCTGCCCCCCAGCCAATGTTGCAGCAATAGAGGTCGCTGGATGAGAGGGAAAACTACGTCGCCATTTTGCAAGGTTCTGCTTAAGATC
>CAYNGN010000143.1:0-6719 GCA_964396615.1 uncultured Thiothrix sp.
ACCGCGATCAAAAACAGATCAAAGGGGAAAGGGCTTAGATAAACCCATCTTTGGGGAAAAAAATTCAGCCTATTGCCCAGTGTCTGCAATTCGAGAATGGTTACAAGCAAGCATGATTAACACAGGCTATGTCTTTCGTCGTATTCGACGTGGGCAAACAATAAACCTAAGTGAAGATAAGCCATTATCTGCTCTTGCCTATACTAATTGTATTAAACAGTATGCTAAAGCCATTGGCTTAGATCCTAAAGGTATTTCAGGGCATAGTTTGCGCAGTGGTTTTGTTACCTCAGCAGCGCTAAGAGGGAAGGATGCACTACAAATTGCTGATGTTACCAAGCAAGATATTCGCACTGTACAACGTTATATGAGAAAGGCGAAAATATTTGAGCAACATGCTGGGGAAGGACTATTAGCATCTAAAACGAAGTGTAGTGTCAAAAAATGTTAAATTAATAATATTATTACTAAAATAAATAAATCTAATTGCTCATAAAATAAATTAAGTAATAAAATTATAGCGTTAAAATTACATCATGCATCTTTTTGGAGATAGTGCCGTATAAGTATATACTTTACCTTTAGAATTTATAATATGAGGGCATCCTATAATGAAAACTTATCTTAGCATATTCATATTTACAAGTTTATTTCTTGCACTTAGTGTCTTTGCTAGTCCTGTTAAAAATGGTTTTGATCTTGCTAATAGCCTTATTCCTGTCTATGACATTCATCAGGGTGGACCCACTAAAGATGGTATTCCTGCTATTGATAATCCCAGTTTCATTGCAGCGTATCAAGCAAGTTTCTTAAAGCCTGATGATCGTGTACTTGGTGTTATGGTAGGAGGACAAGCACGTGCTTATCCAATCAAAATATTAAACTGGCATGAAGTGATAAATGACAATATTAACAATCAGTCAATTGTTGTAACATATTGTCCATTATCTGGAACAGGAATGGTTTTTAACGCAGGTTTTAATGGTCGTAGACATACCTTTGGCGTGTCTGGTTTGCTCTACAATAACGATATTTTGTTTTATGATCGTGAAACACTATCATTATGGTCACAAATTATGGAACGATCTGTTAGTGGTTTATTTGCTGGGCAACTATTAACGTCCATACCTGTTGCTCACGTTAGCTGGAAGTCATGGCAGAAACAACACCCAACAACATGGGTACTCTCTACAAACACAGGTTTTTCACGTGATTATAATACTTCACCTTATATGGGCTATGAAAAAAACAGCCACTTATTCTTTCCAGTGAGGTATAAAAATTCACAATACCATCCGAAGGATAGGGTATTAGGTGTATGCTTTGGTAGCCAATGTAAAGCATATCCTTTTGCTGAGCTGTCACGAGGTGGGTATCATAGTATCTATGATAACTTTGCAGGACGAACATTGCGCATTAACCTTGATTTTGAAAATCAAGATGGTCAAATTATAGATACTCAAATAAACCAAGTGGTGAGTAGTGTTAATGCGTATTGGTTTGCATGGTACGCTTTTCATCCCAATACTCAAATTTATACCGCAGAATAGCAACAATAGTCAGCGTTGTAGCTTGTCAATTTTTGGCAAGCTGCTTATATTTTTGAAATCAGTCTAAAAAGGATGGTAAGTCAACAATAGACTCACCTTGGTTTGAACGATAAAGGTAGCCTTTATCATTTGCCATTCGAATATCAAAATTTCCAGTAGGTGTTGATAATAGTGCAAGCATTGATTTTTGGGTAAGTGACAAGGTTGAGGCATAAATTTTGCCGTTATAACGAAACTCACCATAAACTTCTAATGTATTATTTCCTGTTTTCTTAATATTTTTAATGTTAAGTAAATGTTTTTTTCCAGCAATAGCAGGGAGTTCTATTTTATCACCTTGCTTCAATATAGGTAGGATGCCAGAGTTAAAGCCTATTTTTTTTGCATCATTAATTCTGGAGTTTAGCCTTACAGAAATATTTTCATCCTGTTTATCTAAGTTGAACCATAAATTTAAAATGGTAAGCTGATTGCTATCTTCAAGAGTTTCTTTCCGTACACTAATATTATGTTTAATCGTTTTTTTATGAGTGCATTCTTCCAGTACTTGATTCGTTGTTTCGCTAATGAAGCGAGTATTATTCTCTTCTTTACTATTTATAATTGTTATGTAAAAAGAGAATATAAATAAAATAACCAGAGAGATAAATAGAAAAATGTATCGTTTTTTAGACATTTAGGGGTGAATAATTTAAAAAATAACCATAAAAAAGCCAGCACCCAGTTTCACGCCATGAAAACAGCCAGCAGCATTAGAGCGTGAGTATAGGGGAAAGTGCCAATTTAAGAGGAATAATTATAGATGAGTGGCATTATAGTTAAATGTGAATATTTTAAAGTAAGTCGAAAAATACTGATATTTATCAGTATTTTTATTTTTTCTATCTCTTTTCCCTCAGCAGCAGAAGATCTTGAGCTAAGTAATGTTACTAACAAAGAAGATGAAAACAATAAGAAAAGAATCACAACACTTAAAACAATTTCCGAGGTGAAGGAAAGTTTACAGCAAGAAATAAAGCAACTCAGCCGACAACTATCAGCAAAAATGTCAGCTGTGCAAAAAAAAGTGATTACTGACAAGCTTGATCGTTTATCTCAAGACTTAACAAACAATAAAGAAAGCTTTGAACAAATAGCAACAGGATTAAATAGTACATTAACTACAAAGGTTTCGACAAAAAAATTTAGTTTGCAAGATGATATTGGCACACTCATTCAGCCTATTGTGAAAGAGATGAAACACATGACATCGAAAATCAGGCAAAAGTCCCACTTGCGTGAAGAAAAAACGCATTATGCCGAAAAAGGCATTAAATCAGGACAAGCAATTGAAAACTTGACATTTATTATCGATAATGTCGAAGATAAAATGCTAAAAAAAGAATTAAAACGCTTACAAGAAAAATGGCTGCGACGTAAAAAACAAGATAATAGCCATTTTCAAGCAGCCTACTTACAATTACAAACATTGGAAGATGCTAGTGAAAAAGCGAGTCTTATTGAAAACAGTCAAACTTATTTTAAAGAATTTATTAGAAATAGAGGCTTATATTTATCATTGGGGTTGCTGAGTATACTGGGTGTACTACTCCTATCACGTTTTGTACACAAGTACATTATAAGAAGATTTCCAGGCTTTAAATCGCGTAACCGCTCCTTTCGCATCCGATTAATTGACCTTATTTATAGAGTACTGACCATTATGGGAAGTATTATGGCTCCCATGCTCGTTTTTTATGTTGCAGAAGATTGGTTGTTATTTAGCCTTACTGTACTGGTATTGTTTGGTCTTGCATGGACATTGAAGTACACAGTGCCTAAAATGTGGCAACAAGTGCTGCTTATACTTAATGTAGGTCCCGTGAGAGAAGGGGAACGCATTATGTTAAATGGCCTTCCTTGGCGGGTAAAGCATCTTAATTTTTATAGCGAACTTGAAAACCCTATTAGTGATATGAGAATTCGTGTACCTATTGAAATATTAGTTGGACAAATATCACGCCCTGTTACTAAAGGTGAACCATGGTTTCCTTGTAAAAAATCGGATTGGGTTATTTTGTCAGATGGAGTGCGAGGAAAAGTCGTTGGGCTTTCACAAGAAATGGTTGAATTAGTAGAAAGAGGAGGAGCAAGAGTCAATTACCAAATGCAAGATTTTCTTAGGCTTTCACCCCGTAATATTTCACAGAGTTTTAGACTAAAAGAAACGATTGGTATTAGCTATAATTTACAAGAAGAAAGTACAAGTAGCATTTTAGAGACGTTAAAAATATATCTTATGGAGCAAATCATCTTAGAAGGTTATCAAGATGATTTAATGAATCTTAGTGTAGAATTTGGGTATGCTTCCACTTCCTCACTCGATATTGTGGTTCTTGCTGATTTTAAAGGCAATCAAGCACCTATTTATAACCGCATACGCCGCTCTATGCAGCGTTGGTGTGTTGATGCTTGTCGTATCAATAATTGGGAAATACCGTTTACACAAATTGTTATGCATCATGTTAATTAGACGCTATATAGCGATGAAACTACTTTACATTGATTAGGCTTCGTCTTTATAATGCCCCGCTTATGTCTAGCAGATTACCCGTAGAAATAAATCCGTATCGTTGCATAGAGCAAAAACGCCTCATTGAAGGTGAAATTGTGCTGAATAAGTTGCCGCGCTTAAAGAAGATTTTAAGTTCGGATACAAACTCAACAACAAACAGCGCCAAAGTTTCATTTGAGTTCATGCGTAATGAATCCTATTTGCCAATGTTAAAAGGTCGGGTCTCTGCGGTACTAAATTTATGTTGTCAACGTTGTCTCTCATCAGTGAAATACAATATAGATAACGACTTATCCTTGGTATTAGTTGCAACTGATACAGACAATGTTCAGCGTCAAGACGGTCATGAAACTTACTTTGTTGAAAATGAGTTAATCTTTTTGCCAGATCTTATAGAAGATGAACTGATATTAGCGTTACCTATGTCAATTATGCATAAGCAATGCGATATGGTAACTCCATCAACAGATGTATTCTTTGACCGTTGCGATGCTGATAAAAACAATAAAACGGTTAAAGAAAACCCTTTTGCCGTTCTGAAAAGCCTAAAAGGCTAAAATAGAACACGGAGTTAATAATGGCAGTACAAAAAAGTAAAAAATCACGTTCAAAACGTGGTATGCGTCGTTCACATGATGCGCTTAAAGGTCCAACACTATCAACAGATCCAGTAACAGGTGAAACACATCGTCGTCATCATATGACAGCAGATGGTTTTTATCGTGGTCGTCAAATTCTTGTAGGTAAAGTTGAAGATGAAGATGATGACGACGATTAATTAAAATCAGTTTATTCTTAAATATTGCAGCCTTTAAATTTGTATTTTTTCAAAGGTATAGCAGTCAACTGCCACCCGCTGAAGCAGGTGGCTTGAATCGTGAGATTCAGGATAGCGCTTTTGGGCGTAATAGGTGATTAGCCTAAGCTCTTTGAGAGCTACGTTGTTTTTGTAATAACACCCTTGGATGCCTCCCTAGTCTAAGGCTCTGTTTTTTACTATTAAAAGACCTCAACGGGTCGGTGTATTAAGAGCAAAAAGCATTCACAACATTGGCGAAGGGAATCAACCAGTTGGGTTGTTCTGGGCTAGATTTATTTTATCTAGCGTAAAACAACCACCTCATTTCGTAGCTAAAGCTGATGGTCTGAAAGACGGTGGTTTTAACCTTATAAGAGAAATAAAAAAAGGTTTTTCATTACTGTAAAAGCATCGTGCTCTACAAATCATCTTCATCTCTTAATATCAGCGCTTTTAATAATCTCTCAGGAGGGTGAATGAATTCACTCATACGTATTAGTCTTGATGCAATGGGCGGTGATCATGGACTATCTGTTGTTATTCCTGCCGCTTTAGAAGCTGTTAAAAAGCATGACGATATTGTTCTTACTTTAGTAGGTGATGAGCAGCAAATAAAGCAACATTTAAAAGATAGCAATGGTTCGCCTAACGAAAAAATACGTATTCATCATGCAACACAAGTTGTCACGATGGATGAGCCTCCTGCTCAGGCTCTACGAGGAAAAAAAGATTCCTCTATGCGCATTGCTATCAATCTGATTAAAGAAGGCCATGTTGATGCTGCTGTTAGTGCTGGAAATACAGGGGCATTGATGGCAACATCCCGTTTTGTATTGCGTATGATATCAGGTGTAGACCGCCCCGCTATTTGTTCTAGCATTCCAAGTATTAACGGTGGGCATACTCATTTATTAGATCTTGGTGCTAATGTTGATTGTAAAGCGGAGAATTTATACCAATTTGCAGTAATGGGATCAATTCTTGCTGAAGCCATTGATAGTAATCCATCACCAAAAATTGCCTTACTCAATATTGGTCAAGAAGCAATTAAAGGCAACGAACAAGTTAAAGCAAGTAACGAGCTACTAGAAAAAGCAAAAAACTTGAATTATATTGGCTATGTTGAAGGGGATGGGATTTTTCATGATGATGTCGATGTTGTTGTTTGTGATGGCTTCGTTGGAAATACGGCACTAAAAACGATGGAAGGCGTTGCTAGAATGTTAACAGCGGAGCTAAAAAATGAATATACCCGCACAATACTTTCCAAAGTTGCTGCATTGTTTTCTTTGTCTCTCTTAAACCGATTTAGGAAGAAGTTTGATCCTCGACATTACAATGGTGCCAGTCTTTTAGGTTTGCGAGGCATTGTTATTAAAAGCCATGGTGGAATGGATAGTATTGGTTTTGCTAATGCCATTAGTATCGCCCGCTCTGAAGTTATCAATAAAGTACCTGAGACCATTAGTAAACAATTAAAAACTGTACTTTAAAAATTTACTTATCACTAAACCTGAACACTGAAGGAAATCAATGTATTCACGAATCACAGGCACAGGTAGCTGTCTTCCTGAAAAAGCCGTTACTAATAAAGACCTTGAAAAAATAGTTGATACGACTGATCAATGGATTGTTGAGCGCACAGGGATAAAAAAACGTCATCTTGTTACCCATGAAACAACCTGTGACTTAGCTGAGATTGCTTGTAAAAATGCAATGGAAATGGCAGGAAAAACGGCTGATGATATTGACTTGATCGTTTTTGCGACAACAACACCTGATCTTGTTTTTCCAAGTACAGCTTGTTTATTACAAA
>CAYNGN010000144.1:0-6672 GCA_964396615.1 uncultured Thiothrix sp.
AAGAGCTTAGCCACTTTCTGCAAGCGATCACCTGCTCGCCCATGACGTAAGGCTTCAGGAACACGCCCTGTTTTCTCCAAAACAGAGATCATTCGATCCCATGTTGAATTATGCACAGTCGTTAACGCTTTAGCGGCTAGTTTGCGTAATGGCAATGGAAAACGGCTTAATTTATCCCATAGTCCCTTGCTGCGAAAATAGTGATCATAGCCTGCAAATAACTCATCACCTGCATCACCTGATAATGCAACGGTTACATGCTCGCGCGCCATTCTGGAGACTAAAATGGTAGGAAGCTGTGAGGCATCCGAAAAAGGTTCATCGTATACAGCAGGCAAAGAAGGAATCGTCTCTAAGGCATCTTGTGGCGTAACATAGAGTTCGGTGTGTTTTGTGCCTAAGTGCTGTGCAATTTGTCGTGCATAAATCGCTTCATCAAAGCCCTCTTCATGGAAGCCAATCGAAAAGGTTCGCACGGGCTGATCAGCAAGCGACTGCATCAAGGCAACAATAGTGGAAGAGTCTGTACCCCCCGATAAAAACGCCCCCAGTGGGACATCAGCAAGCATTTGTTTAGAAATCGCATCACGTAAATGGGTATCTAAGGCATCAATGGCTTCAGCATCTGTGCCGATAAAAGGGGATGCCTTACCTGTTGAAACAGCATCACTTAACTGCCAGTAGGCTTGTGGCTCATCAACATGATATTGATTGGGTTCGGTTAATGAAAAGCGCAAAAAATGACCTGCTGGTAATTTATAGATGCCCTTATAAATCGAATACGGTGCAGGTACATTATTATGACGCAGAAATAATGATAACGCGTCACGATCAATTTCATTTTCAAAACTAGGATAGGCTTTTAATGATTTCAACTCAGAACCAAAAATCAAACTGCCTTTTTGCCAGCCATAATACAACGGCTTTTCGCCTAAGCGATCACGCGCTAAGACAAGTTCTTTGCACTGCTTATCCCACAGCGCAAAAGCAAACATCCCCGTAAAACGCGCCAAACTTTGCTCCACGCCCCACTGCTCAATCGCTGCCAACATGATTTCAGTGTCAGAGTGACCGCGCCAGTTGATGCCTGTACCAAATTGATCCAGTTCTTCGCGTATTTGTTGAAAATTATAAATCTCACCATTAAACGCAATCACATAACGTTGCGATGCAGAATGCATGGGCTGATGCCCTTCGGGGGAAAGATCGACAATAGCCAAGCGTCGATGCCCTAAAGCAATACCTGCTTGTGTATCTGTCCATATCCCATCACTATCAGGGCCACGATGTACCATTTTATCGGTCATTTTTTTAAGTACAGCATCCATGCCGCCATGGGCAGCAGCAATGGGCGAAAGTTCGATAAAACCACACATACCACACATAGAATTAACCCTTATTTTAAAATATTTTTTGTTGATTTTATGTTTTTTCATAGTGAGGTGACACTCCATCTCACTATGAAAAAACGATCATAAACCGCTATTAACGAATCCTTCTCTATTTGCCTCATACCGGCTATGATTCTGTTACTTTGTTATTCTTGTAACTTTTCACCTGCTTTTTCCAAGGCTTCGCCTGCCTTATGCTGTAGATCTTCCGTTTTTTCTTTCAGTTGATCAGTAACTTTCGCTGCTACATTTTTCGCTTGTTCTGCACCTTTTTTCAAGCTTTCAGTGGCTGAGGCTGCGGCATCTTTTGCTTGTTCTACTGCTTGCTCAGCACTCTTTTTTATCTTAATGGTGCCTTCTTTTACGGCATCTGTTGCTTCATTGGCTTTTTTGGTTAGATGCTCTTCATTGAAGGTATCTTTAATGGCTTGCCCTGTTACTTTTTGTATTGCGGTATGTAAATCCTGCATCCTTACTTCTTGTCCATTGATAATCATACTATCAGGAATGTTGACAAACTCATCAGGGTTCACCTCATAATCTTCACCCTCATCGCGATCATTTAAACCATAAGTACACGTCGCTTCGGTGACACTGCCATCGGCATTATTAAAGCCAACGGTAATTTGCAAATGCTCACCTGTAGTGGGTACTTTTGTTGCTTTATTCCATTTTACTTTCTCGGCAGTCATTAAGTGAGCCGTCAATTTTTGACATAAAGTTGTCTGTGGATCACCTTTGTTAAGGGTACAGCTGCTCATTGCAACTGCCAAACTGGTTATTATGAGTAATATTTTTACTGTATGTACGGTTCTCATGATTACCTTTTCTCCAATAGAGGTTTTAAATACTTCCCTGTGTATGATGTCGTTGACGTTGATAGCTTCTCAGGTGTCCCTGTCGCAACCACCTCACCTCCTCCGCTCCCACCTTCGGGACCAAGATCAATAATCCAATCAGCTGTTTTAATGACATCGAGATTATGTTCAATAACAATAATCGTATTCCCATCATCTCGTAGGCGATGTAGGACACTCAACAATTGATCGACATCATGGAAATGTAAGCCTGTCGTTGGCTCATCAAGAATATAGAGGGTTTTTCCTGTACTCCGCTTTGACAACTCTTTGGCAAGCTTGACACGTTGTGCTTCGCCACCTGAGAGGGTTGTCGCATTTTGTCCTAAGGTTATATAGGATAAGCCAACATCCATCAAGGTTGAAAGCTTCTTATGCACAGCAGGTATAGGTTGGAAGAAAACAAATGCTTCTTCAACAGTCATTGATAACACATCATGAATCGTCTTGCCTTTATAATGCACATCTAATGTCTCACGATTATAGCGTTTACCGTCACAAATATCACAGCAAACATACACATCTGGCAAAAAATGCATTTCCACTTTGATTAAGCCATCACCACGACATGCCTCACAACGTCCTCCTTTGACATTGAAACTAAAACGCCCTGGCGTATACCCACGCGAACGTGCTTCTTGTGTTGCAGCGAATAGATCACGAATGGGGGTAAATAAGCCACTATACGTCGCAGGATTGGAGCGTGGTGTACGACCAATGGGGCTTTGGCTAATATCAACAATTTTATCAAAATGTGCCAAGCCTTCAATTTTTTTTACAGGTGCACTGATCAGGCTGGCGTTATTCAAGTATTTGGCAATGGCAGGGTATAAGGTTTGATTAATTAAGGTTGACTTTCCTGAACCAGAAACCCCCGTGACGCAGGTTAATAACCCAACAGGAATATCAACACTAATTTGCTTAAGATTATTCCCTGAGGCATCAATAAGACGTAACACCCGCTGTTTATCAAAACGGGTACGTTTTGCAGGAATAGCAATTTTACGCTCCCCCGATAAAAACTGCCCCGTACAAGATTCAGCCACAGCAGCCACTTCTTCAGCCGTTCCTTGAGCAACAATACGCCCACCCTGTTTACCCGCACCAGGCCCGATATCAATCACATGATCTGCCATGCGAATCGCTTCTTCATCATGCTCTACCACAATCACGGTATTACCCAAATCACGCAGATGCACCAAGGTTTTTAACAGGCGTTCATTGTCGCGTTGATGTAGACCAATGGAAGGCTCATCAAGCACATACATCACCCCGACTAAGCCCGCACCAATTTGTGAGGCAAGACGAATACGCTGAGCTTCGCCTCCTGACAAGCTATCCGAGCTACGATTAAGGCTTAGGTAATTCAATCCTACATTAATCAAAAACTTCAGGCGAACCTCTATTTCTTTTACAATTTTTTCAGCAATTTTGCCTTGCTTGCCTGATAAATTAAGCGTGCTAAAAAAAGCACTCGCATCACTAATCGACAGTGCGGTGATAGCAGAGATATTCTTACTCGCAATAAACACATGACGTGCCGCGTCATTCAGCCGTGCGCCATCGCAATCAGGGCAATGCTCTGCTGCCATAAATTGGGTTAAGTCCTCACGTACCGAACCTGAATCGGTTTCACGATAACGCCGTTGCATATTGTGCATAATGCCTTCAAACGGATGCGTTTTTTGATAAACCTGCCCTTTTTGACCTTGGTAGGTAAAGGCAATAGGCGTTTTACCACTGCCATACAACACGACTTTTTTTATTTTTTCAGGCAATTGTGCAAAAGGCATTAAAACATCAAAGTCATAATGATTTGCCAATGAACTAATCAGATGAAAATAGTAGGCATTGCGCTGATCCCAGCCACGAATAGCACCTTCGGCAAGACTTAACTCAGGTTTAGACACAACTTTGTCGATATCAAAATACTGATGTACGCCAAGTCCATCACAGTTTGCACACGCACCATTAGGACTATTAAAGGAAAATAAACGCGGTTCTAATTCGGCTAACGAATAGCCACAGTGGCGACACGCATAATTGGCTGAAAAAACCAGTTCTTCTCGCTCACTGTGCTTATCCATCGTGGCAACACTAGCAAGCCCTTCTGCAAGTCGCAGTGCGGTTTCAAAAGACTCAGTAAGACGCAACTGCAAGTCATTACGAACTTTAATGCGATCTACGACTACCTCAACAGTATGCTTTTTACGCAAGGCCAGTGTCGGCAGGTCTTCGATATCATAAACCTGACCATCAATCCGCAAGCGCAAGTACCCCTCGCTGCGTAATTGCTGAAAAAGCTGAATATGTTCACCCTTACGATGGCGCACGATAGGGGCAAGAATCATGACTTTACTCCCTGTTGGAAGCGAAAGTACGGTATCTACCATTTGGCTAACCGTTTGTGCCGCTAGTGGCTCTTTATGCTGTGGACATTGCGGGATACCTGCACGCGCAAATAGCAAGCGCAAGTAATCATAAATCTCGGTTACCGTCCCCACGGTCGAACGTGGATTATGCGATGTGGTTTTTTGTTCGATAGAAATAGCAGGAGATAAACCTTCAATATGATCAATGTCTGGTTTTTCCATCACTGACAAAAATTGTCGTGCATAAGCCGACAATGATTCGACATAACGCCGTTGACCCTCAGCAAAAATGGTATCAAACGCTAATGATGACTTGCCAGAACCTGATAAACCCGTGATAATGGTTAACTTATCACGGGGCAGTTCGACATCAATATTCTTTAAATTATGGGTACGCGCACCGCGTAAGATTATTTTATTCACGGATTCAAGGGGTCATGAAGTGAATGGGGTAGTAAATGTAAATGAACACAATTAAACATAAGGAACTTTATCAACTCGTAACAAACAAAAAACCTATAAGCAAAGCAATCACAATTTTTTATGATATTTTATAAATTGCTTATGGGCATATACAGGGCATAATTGAGCAAGATAGCAACAGGGGGCATCACAAATGAATCAAACTCAAACAAAACCAGCAACTCAATCACTTAAACAATACCAAACGGTGTTAAAGACATTACTACCTTTGCAAGAAGAAATTAGTAATTCTTTTTCTTATCTGAATAAACCATCACTAAGCTTTATGGTTGATGACAAGAAGCATTTTCGTGTTTGGTTACAGCAGCTTAGATACATAACAGGAAAGGTGACACTACTTTCTTCTGAGCTTAATCAACAACTCAGTAAAGGTGAAGATGAGAAAAAGACATTAAATCATTTTTGTACCATGATAGAAAACTTGATCAAATTACATACTGAGGTTACAAGCAGCTATGCTAATACGACCAACTTAATGGAAGGCCGTTATTTGCTTGAATATGTAACTAAGCAACTTCTAGAAAAGCTGAGCGCTGATATTAACGAGTATCGCCATCAAGTCAATGATTTCGTTTTTAACTGTAAAGAAGAAGTGAAAAATGATATCGAACAACTGGCATTAGTCATTAATCTTGATATGGGTGTAGGTTTTACCTCTTTCCGACATTGGTTAGGGGCTAGAGCTTAAGTAATAGTTAAGTAATATTAAGGACAATCCATTGTGATTGTCCTTATTTTTTAAGCTGCTTTCGCCACGGCCTTTTGAATCAATGGCACGAGTTCTTCAGGGAGCTGTATATTTCCCGTCAATGCAAAATCTTGCGCTTTTGATGACATTTTTTTCCATGTTTTCAGGATAATATCAATCCATTTATCTTCATCATATTGTGTGTCAAATTTTTGATAAAACGCCATCATATAGTGTTCAATAAACGTTAACGCGGCAACATCTTCAAGAATCTGTGTATCAGGGTTAGTGCGTAGTTTCTTTTTTGCAATCGCCTGTGTTACACGACCAATAAACACCTCGTCATACCCCACTTTCTCTAATAACTTACCTGCAGTATCAGCATGAAACGTATAAAGCCTAGTACGCCACAAATGATAGCCTTTACGGTTCATTGGGTAATCACTACGTGGAGATTTCCAGCGTTGAATATGCTGTGCTGCAACAGACAACTTCGCGACATCATCCGCATCGGGTAAATAACGCTGAATCATATCGAGCATACGGTGCGAGTACAGTAATTCTTTTGGTATTTCATTACCATTAGCATCAGTTTCTTGATTCGGATCTTCGCTATTTGCGGCATCCATTAAGGTAATGGCTTTATTAAACATGTGTTGGGCATCAGTCATTGCTTCGTTCTCTTTGGTGTCAGTGGTCTTGATAAAATGACCACAATAGTACAGCTCAACCTCTTAAGATAACATTTGTATTAGATTTTTGATGGATATTTAGACTCTATGGTTTATCCAGCCATGTGGCTTATTATTAAATCCGCTGTGGACTCCTCTCGTTCAACAATAAAATGTGAACGTTTTACAAATCAGGAAAAATGCGTGCTT
>CAYNGN010000145.1:0-6631 GCA_964396615.1 uncultured Thiothrix sp.
TAACACGTCATATCATAAGATATTTACAGATTATATTGAGCTGTTGCGTACCCCTCTTATTTGACTATTGCCAGTTTGCTGAATGACGATGATTTTTATCGGCAAGATCATCAATTGATTTTTCGTGCCATGAAAGACATGGCAACGGATCAGCAAGCGATTGATGTTGTTACGGTTTCCGAGTGGATGAAAGGGCGTTTTGTACACCAAGGTGTACACAAGCGCGCTTTCTTTGACATTATTGGGGGTCTAGCTTACCTCGTCGGCGTTTAGTACGTGAAACAGGCAAACCCTTATCCGCCATTTTGATTGATTATGTGCAACTGATGCATGGCACAAGTGGCAAAAACTACCCCAATCGTGAGGCGGAAGTGTCGGCTATTTCAGGTGAAATTCGTGCCTTAGCGAAAGATTTTTCCTGCCCCGTGATCTTACTGTCACAATTCAACCGCTCGCTGGAAGGCCGCCTGAATAAGCGCCCCATTATGTCGGATTTACGCGAAAGTGGTGCATTGGAACAAGATGCGTCGTGTGTTCTCTTTATTTACCGCGATGAGGTTTACGATGAAAACAGCAAAGCAAAAGGCACGACAGAATTGATTGTTACCAAACATCGCGGCGGTAAAACAGGCACGATTCATTGTGCGTTTTTTGGCTGCAATTATTAGAATCGAATGATTCCTCAAACAAGGTAGATAGACAGCACTTAGCAGGTTTTTTTGCTGAACTGTCACGATGTAATGTATTTAATAACAGTTACTTAGAAGAAAATAAAACAACAGATCTTTCTGTTCGATATCCAGCAGGTGGGACATATAAGAAACCTATTAATATAACTAACGCCGCCAGCGATAAATTTTCGCTAAGCCTCAACTGGCAATATGATGAAAATTTAGTCGAGTTATTTTTACAAGCCGCAGGCTTCTCAGCGAAGCAAATCAAACAGGTGTGGTTTGGAAAATACGTGGAGTATTGGTCAGGTGAAGCGATTGAGCGCACACAAAAAGAATGGTCACGAGACCTCGCCAATCATATGCAAGGCTACTTGCTGCGCCCTGATTACTTTGAAAAAGTGAATGGTATGAGGGACGAGGAAAACCAGTGCGGTATCGCGCTTAAATGATGATTCGCAACTGGCAAGCATGGGCAATGGCTAAAGGCTTACCGTCTGCGCCTGTGGGGTTTTCGACAACGCAGTATTATCAATTATTGTGCAATGCGGTGGAAAGAAAGCGCATCGCGCAAGAGCGTGAAGGCAAGCAGGTGCATTAAGATGAAATTTAACAGATTATTAACCGTAAATTACTGTTGCTCTTCATCGTGAAATGAGAAACTTGTTTCATCCAAAGGGTTAGGCACAAAAGGCAAAACAGGGGTTTAGGGGAAGAGCAGTACTAGGGCTAAAAGGGGTTGTAGGACATAATAAAGGCGACGTTATCGGGGCAATAACGTCGCCTTTTTTTACTTTATATTTTCTTTATCAAGTGACTTATAGTAACCATAAACGGTTGACTTAATGGCAGGCAATTTCGTGCCTTTGTTTATTTTTTGCCATTGTTCAAGCTCAAATTTTTCGCGATGTAGCTCATCCTTATGATCTTTAACTTGTACGATATATTCAGCGCTTTTTCGACTAATTCTAAAGCGCTTAGGATCATCTAAACCTAATTTTGTACCCCATTTGGGCTGATGGTCTGTGCCTTGAGTGACAATGGGTTGATCTGCTTTCCAACGAAAAATGCTATAACGGTATTTGGTGGCATAAACAGGGATTTTATCATAGACCTTATGTTGATAGCTTTCTTGTCGATTACGATAAACATCGCGTGTACAGTGCTTATCTTCAAAATAGCCATTGCCTAAGTCTCTTTTGCCACAGAGGTATTGTTCGCTTCCTACTTTTTCTCTTACGGTACGGGTTCGGGTTTCATAACCACGAAAGACGCTATTGTAGTGGTGAATGCTTCTAAATCGTTCTACTTCTTTGCCCCCTTGTGGGATATTCCAGCCTTCTTCTGGCACGTTTATATACTGTTGAATATGGAGCGTTTGTTGCCATTCATGACCAACAACATCAACTTGAATCGTTGAATTAAAGGTGGATAGAAAGCTAAATATAAGCCCTGATAGTAAGGCAAAAATGCCCATTTTTTTCTTTTTTGGTGAAAGTGTTCTGCGTTGTTTGACTTCAACGGGTTCAGCTTTTGCTGTACCACTATTGGGTACATCACCAAGCTTATAGCTGCGTTCGGCTAAGATGGTGTCTTTATCATCAGCGCTAAAGGCACTGCCACAACTGCCACAAAATTCATTCCAATGCTTGTTACTAGAATGGCAGTTTGAACATGCCCAATTGGGTCCTGCATTGGCTTCTGCTAGGGCTTCCTCGTCTGTAATTTGTTCTGCCTCTTCAGGCAAATAGAAATGTACTTTATCAGAACGTGATGCACCGCATTGTGTGCAATGTGTGTTGGGGCCAGGCACACCTTTATGTGTGCAGTATTTACAGTCCCATCGACCGAGATAGACAACCATAGGAAAACCAATTCTATTGTGAGATTATGGGCGGATTATAGTATATCGACCTTCACTTATTAAATTTCTCTGTTAAGCGTTCGACAGGTGTCATTCACCTCTCTGAAAAATTATAAGGAATATACTTGTTATTTATAGGTGCTTAGTTAATGATCTTTACTATAATCATGAGTTGTACATATTGCTTATTATTATTCAATAATGCATGCGCTGTTTTAGTATGGGTTTTAGTTTTATGACTTATCTCATAATAAGTTATATTAATCTATTTTATCCCCTGTTTAGGGGATGGCGCTTTTGTGGTAAAAAATGCATGATAAGCACATAATAAATAATGTTTAATTTTGGGGTAGATATGAAGTTTTATTACCGACAGGTATTTGTTTATACAGTATTATTCTTTGTAGTTGCTTTACCATTATCACTTAATTCGGTCTCTGCACTGATAACAGCACGCTCAGTTGTCAAAATACCACTGAAAGAGAAACAAGAGACGCGTGTTGTGTCCAAGCTTGAAATTATTGTAGCCATTAGGGCTAAATATACAGGGAAAATAGAAATTCTTTCTGTGCGTAAGAAAGGTGTTTCTTATGGAAAAAATTGTCACTATGTGAAAATAATTGATAGCGAAGGCGAGTTTATTGAAATTCATATTGCATGTAAAAATAAGACTTAAGTCTTATTGCATTGCTTGAATAGCCTGTTCGACGCGTTGCAAATCTGCTTCGGTATCAACGCCATGTTCTGGCGCATTATTAATGATGCCAACTTGTATTTCGATGCCATTATAAAGCGGGCGTAGTTGTTCAAGTGATTCTAGTTGTTCTTGTTCGCAGGGGAGGAATGAGGGAATCTGCTTTAAGGTTTTAACCCGATAGGCATACATGCCGAGGTGACGATAGCGAGATGTATTGCTTTGTTGGGTTTTATGCTGGGGGGTATCAACACTAAAATTATCTCTGCCCCAAGGAATGGGCGCTCGACTGAAATATTGTGCTTTTCCTGTTGCATTCATGACGACCTTTACAATATGAGGATTGAAAATATCTTCAAGAGTGTTGATTGGGCTGGCAAGGGTGGAAATACCCGCATCTGTATCGTTGGCAAGTTGGGCGATAAACTGGATAACCTCAGGTGGCATCATTGGCTCATCACCTTGTAAGTTAATGACAATATCATCATCATTCCATTGCATTAATTCAGCAACCTCTGCCAGTCTATCCGTGCCTGAAATATGGTCTTCACGGGTCATGAGTGCTTGACCTTTAAAGGCATGAACGGCCGCTAAAATACGTTGATCATCGGTTGCAACATGAATGCTGATTATGTCTGTTTTTTGTGCTTGTCGGTAAACACGTTCGATCATTGAGATGCCTGCAATGAGCTTGAGTGGTTTGGCAGGTAAGCGGGATGAGTTATATCGTGCAGGAATGACAATATGTGTAGTCATGAGTTTTAGCGTAGCCCTTGTTTTATTATCATGTAGCTTGTGGGCTACATGTACATGAGGAAATTATTTTTGTGTGCCTAGTAGTATATGTGCGTGATGTAATTTGAGCAAAATACTATAACCACTATGTACTGCTTTTTCGAGATCAGGATGTTGCATTTCTTCGGCTAATTGTAAGAGAATTTCACGCCCTGTTCGTCCTTCTTGCTGTTGTAATAGTTCCATAATACGTGCGGTAATAGGGTCAGCACCGCAATATTGGACATCGCCTTCTTTGTCTTGATAGATCAAAATAAAACTAGGGTTTTCAGGTTTTTCCGTCGGTTGTTCGTTAGCGCTTATTTCATGTACAGGCCATTGGTAGGCAAGGCAAAAAGCGGTAGGGGATAAAACAGGTATGCTATCAAGTAAATTGCCATGCTTATCGATACTCTTCCATTCAGGTTCTTCTTGAACAACCATTAAGGCTATTTCTGCCCATTCAAAATGTGCAAGGTCAAGCAGGTAAGGCGGGTCATCAGCGGTTATTGCATGTTCTTCTTGCAAATACATTAAGAATTCTGCTGAAATATCGACGAAATAGGGGCTGTGGCTTTGGTGAGTAGCGAAAAAATCCCGTACCAAACGTTGCCATACATTAGCATCATAAATAGCATGTAAAATGGGGAAGCTATTTTCTAAAAAGCCATTCACATTGTTAAAAAATAGTTCGCGATAAATAGCCATGCGCCTATCTTCAATGCCCTCAGGTGCCGCGACCTCATTAGGGTTGCGAATATGAGCCGCAAATGCGTATTGCTTTGCTTGAAAAGAGAGTGAGTTTTCCTTTGCCATGATGATTAGCCGTGTGTGCCCGTGCGTTTATTACTATGGTGCAGATTGCTAAAGCGTGCCTGAGCCGCAGAAACACGATCAACTTCCTGCATGAGTTCTTCAAGAGGGGGAATATTGAAATCTCTTTCAACTAACGTTGGAAAAGCCCCAAATTCTTCATAGGCAAGGTCAAGCAATTTCCACACAGGTTCAATAATGCCAGCACCATGTGTATCAATGAGTAAGTCATTCGCTTCGTCATAATGACCTGCAATATGTGCATAGACAATACGTTCGCCAGGGAGTGCTTTTAGAAATTCTTCAGCATTATAGTTATGATTAATTGAATTAACATAGATATTGTTAAGGTCAATATGGAAGTGACAGTCCGCTTCTTCAACAACCGCATTGATAAATTCGAGTTCGGTTAAATCAGTGGCAGCAGGCGCGTAGTAGGAAACATGCTCCATCGCAATTTTTTGCTCAAGGATATCTTGTACGCGCTTTATACGGTCAGCAACATAATGGACGGCTTCTTCAGTAAAGGGAATCGGAAGTAAATCATACAGGTGTCCATCATCAGAACAGTAGCTTAGATGCTCACTATAGCAGCGAATATCATGTTCTTTTAAAAAAACTTTTACTTGTTGCACGAACTCTTCGTCTAAAGGGGCAGGGCTGCCAATAGACAATGATAAACCGTGTGCAACGAAGGGAACTTGTTCGGTAAAGGCTTTGAGTCGTTTGGTGAGTGCGGGGCCCATTGGTATCCAATTTTCGGGGGCAATCTCCATGAAGTTGATGCGCTCAGGCAGATTTTTTTCAAGGTTGTTCATTAATGAGCCACGACGAAAACCTAAACCTGCACCTGTTACGGGGTATGTTTTTTCTTGCTTCATAGAATTACCAATGACGTATAGACGTATATATGTGGTTATATAGTGATTATTGAGTCTGTTTATTAAACCAGTTCCTGATGTAGTAGTCCATACTGACATATTTTCCTGCGCCAATAAAGAAAAGTGCTAATAACATAATTAAATAAGTGACCGACCACTCTACACCGTTATTACTGATAATAAAGTTACCTGATTGGGTTAGCCACTCATAATTACCATGTTCTTTTAGAAGACTTTTGGCTGAGCTAAGGCGTTCAATGGTAGACTCAATATCAGCAGGTGGGTAAGGTGACATCTTATCTGCTACTGCCTGCCAACCATTTTCTAGATGAACGCTGAGTGCGGCAACGAGCATGGTGACTATTAAAGGCACACTGATCCAACGCACGCCTAAGCCTATTGCAAGGAAAACCGCTCCTATGATTTCTGTGCCTAAAGCAAGGCTCGCCATCAGTGTTGGAAAAGGGAGACCTAGACCCCAGTCTGAATTACCAAACCATGCGACAGTATCGTTAAATCCAGCAAGTTTGTTGGTTCCTGCGAGCCAAAATACAGGCGCAAGATAAATCCGTAGTGCTAAGGGAGCAATAAAGTCGAGAGTACGAAATTTGTCGAGCGTTGTTTGCGCCCAGTTAAGGAGCATAATCATGGGATTGCCCTGCTATTTTTTGTTTAGTGATGGTTTAATAAAACTCCCCTTATTTAAGGTTCATGAAGAAAGGAAAGGAAAGGGAGTTATAGATATTCACTTATTAAATTTCCGCGCTCTTCGACTACGCTCAGAGTGCTAAATCATCCCTGAGTGTCGTCGAAGGGAAATTACTTATGTGAAAAACGATAAGTTAAATAAATAGTTATTACTTGCCACCACCACACTTGCCTTCGCCACATTTACCTTCTTGAGTTGCAGGAGCAGGGGTTGTGTTTGATGTTA
>CAYNGN010000146.1:0-6628 GCA_964396615.1 uncultured Thiothrix sp.
GTTTCTCAAATGTAAGTGTCGTTGAAAATGCACAAACAAGTGGTCAAGCAAATGCGGCGGTTGCCTTGCCTAAGCCTTATAAGATGCCAGTTCTTCCAGCGCATTAATTTAAAAATATCGTTATCCAGCATGAACAATGGTTATTGGTGCTGGATAACGTTGTGTTAGCTTCATGATCGTTTTTTTAGAACAGAATCCGTTATAAACAGGAAGTTTCCTCTATCAACCCCAGTGCTGAGGCGCGTTTTTTCCAGTTTTCGCGTGCCAATGCTTGCATGTCTTCAGCATTATCAAGTTCATCAACAATCTCAAGCCCCAGTAAGGTTTCAATGACATCTTCCATGGTGACAATACCTGCCATACCGCCAAAGTCGTCGACTACTAATGCAATGTGTTCACGTTTTTCCAGCATGCGATCATAGAGATCAGTAATCGGGAATTTTTCGTTCACCACCATAATATCGCGTCGTAACGAACTCAGTGCTTCTTCACCTTTGTTATCTAAAAGATTAGCAAGCAGGGCATCTTTGAGAAAATAGCCCGTAACACGATCCATTGAGTTTTCATGATAAGTCGGGATGCGGGAAAACTGTAGATTAGAATTAGCTTGGTGGAAGGCCTGTAGTGTCATTTCTTCTGTTGCGGCTTTGACGACTGTGCGAGGGGTCATAATGCTTTTTGTGTCGATGGTGTGGAAGCGCATTAGGTTTTTAATCATGGTGGATTCTTTGGCATCAAAGATGCCTTCTTGCTCACCAATTTCTGTCATAACCAGAAAATCCGAGCGCGATAATACACTTTTATCTTTGTCTTTTTTTAGCATTTTGGTTAGCAATTGTGTTAGCCAAATCAATGGCGCTAATAAAAACATAAGGATATTGAGTGATGCAACCGTGAAGGGAGTGAGTTCTTTCCAATAGTTTGCACCAAGCGTTTTGGGAATGATTTCGGAGAGAATCAAAATACCCAGTGTCATTAATACGGGAACGACGATGGTGGTGACAGAGGGATTGGCTGCGCCCCAAATGATATTAGCTTGAGTACCAACGCCTAGCGCCCCTACCGTGTGGGCAATCGTATTTAATGTCAGAATAGCAGCCAGTGGTCGATCAATATTCTCTTTAAATTCTTGTAAACGATGACCAATCGCAGAACCTTTCTGCATTTGTATGCGGGCGTAAGAAGGGGTAATACTCAGCAGAACGGCTTCCAACATTGAGCAGAGAAAAGAGAAAGTAATAGCGACCAGAAAAAAGATGATCAATAAAGTGTACATTATGTTTGTTTATAGTTTCTAAGTGCTGACAAGCATAGCAAAATTTTGTAGTTGAAGGTGAATTTGCCGATTATTTTGCACTATTCAGATGATTGCTTCTACAGCCAATAGTAGTGGTATAGCCTTGTGTTTCAATCCACCTGCCGCACCCACCCCGCCAACAACCCTAATAACAACGTCGGCATACCAATCGCCAATAAATGACTATTCCCCGCTGACAACCATGTCATCGGTTGCCCCATAATGGGCAACCAACCTAAGATATTGCTCCATGAGATCAACCAATGCAATAAATGCACCCATGCTAAGCCATAGACCACATAACCTAATAACTGAAAGGCGGCTTCAACATGACGTGCTGCTTCGATCTTGCGTAGCCATGAGGACAAGCGGAATAAGCTCCATAGCCAAATAAACTGCACGATCACCAATAACGTACCCATAAAGCCGCCAAAACGATTCACCATAAAAGCAGCAATAAAATCATCTTGTACCGCAGGTAAGCTCATCACTACGCCATTTTTACCAAACCAGCCGGTACCGAACCAACCGCCTTCACCAACCCGTTGCAGTGAGTTTAATAACTGCGACGCGGCTTCAGGGTATAACAAGGGGCTTGACCAACTGCGAAACCGTTCTGCTTGTGGGAAATGGCTATTGTAATCAGGGGGGTTAATATACAGCATTGCCCCTGTGCCAATAATCAGTGCGATTAAAGCAACAATACCGCCTTGGCGAATGCGTTGGGAGCGCGAATTGGGTTCTAAGGGATCAATCAACGCTAACCATACAAAGGCGAGTGATAGAAAGCCAACAATAAACACGGGTGAGTTATCATTCACGCCAAAGGCAAGCAAAAATGCGCCCAGTAATACCACCGCAAAGGTACGGATAAACAGCGTTAGTGGGATGGCATAGCGATTGCGTTGGTAATATTCAGAATAAATAGTGCGAATATTGCGTAAAAACCATAACAAACGCGCCATGGCAATAATCAATGCAAATTTAGCCAGTTCAACGGGTTGAATACCAAACACACCTTCTTCTTTGCCCCCCAGTGATTGGGCAATCAGTAACCCCACCACGCCTGCAATTAACAGTAAGTAAGGGATACTGGGCAACGATAGTTTACCGATTTGAAGACGATGTTGTTCAGGATGTAATAAGCGCATTAGCGCGTCGAGTATGTTCTCTAGCGGTGCGAGTGCCAGTAGCGCCACCCAAAGGGATAATTGCATCAGCCAAAAAGCGGTTTCTGAGGGGAAATGCAACCAGCGGGTATTGTCTGAACCCACGGCAAGCTGGGTTAAGGTCAACAGTCCTATCCCTGCCAATAACATGCCCAGCATCCAAATACGCGCTGCAATACCGTGTAAACGTCCACTTAAAAACTGCACCACACTTGCCCAAACGGTTAATAACCATGTCATCATTAATAACGTGCCTAAACTGGCTTTTTGCATCACCAGCAAGGTGACAAGGGCGGATAAGCTTAAGGTCACTAATAAACCTGTAAAGCGCAAGCTATAGGTTACCGTATGATAACCTTGGCGAAACAGCACCACAAAGGTCGCCAATAACAAGGTAATCGCCCACGCAATGGCAATATTGACCGTCCCTACTGCACGTCCTGCGGGAATTTCACCAATCCATGAATAATGAGCATAATGCGGGAAAATACCACGATCTTTCATTGCTTCAATGCGTTGTGCCGCGGCTTGTTTGGCTTTTTCAGCAGCATTTTTGACCGCATCCTGTTGTTCATTGCTTGCTATTTGCGCGGGTTTGGTTTCACGTTGTTGAATAAACACGGGTTGATTACGGGTGGGAATAAGCGATAATTGCTGTGGGGTGGCGGTTACTTCATAATGCGTGCGCCCCAAAATCAGCCGTTTGACCTGCCCATCCTTGCCGTTGACTGCTAAAGGAGCACTATTAAGATCATAACGTTGTGTGCCGCGTTCGATACGCACGCGCAAAGCATGACGACCTGCACCGACCCAGAAATGCCCTTTCATCCAAAAAAAACGTAAACTATCAGGTTGAACATTGGCTTGCGCCCAGCGACTGGTGCAATCGACCTGTCCGCCGAGGCTAAATAAGCGTTTCTCTTCATTGCTATCGTGGCGAAACCATTTCCAGTAAGCGCTATCACGCCATTGCCCAACCAACGCACGAATGCCTTTGCGTTCACAATAGGCATATAAGGGACGTTGATCACTAAAGACCAATGTTGTGCCTTGCCATGTTGCAGAGATGTTTTTATCGCGATCGAATAAGACCAAGCGATCTTTATCTGCTTGAGTGACTTCTAAGGTAAACGCTTTAGCAATTAAACGATCACCTGCTTGCAACGCAAAACGACGCACAAAGCGGGTGGGTAATAGCGTGGTTTGGGCATCGACTTTTTTCTCGGCAGCGACATTTTGTAATTGCCAGCCTTGTGTTTGTCCTGTGGAGCGTTGATAGCGTATTTGTAAATGACTTTTCTCTGCCGAACTTGCGCCTGCATATTGACCGAGTTCTTCCCACCCTAATACCGCACCTTCAGGGTGATAACGCCCTTGGGGGCTATGTTGCACTTGTACACCCACTAAACGTTTGACTTCAGGAGCGGCATTTGTCAAGGCAACACCTGCTGCGCCTAAACTGCCTAAAACCAGTGCGACCATTAATAATGGCAAAAAACGTTGACGTACCGTGTGTAGAAAAGTCATTTCATGCAGCTTCCCTACTTTGTTTCTTCGGGTTTAGTATCTTCTGGTTTAATTGAAACAGTGAAGGTGATTTTTTTTTCGATGGCCATTTCGCCTTCCCCGAGTAAATAACTTGTTTGACAGGTCATGGTTCCCTTGGTTAACGTTAATGAATCAGCATCAATATCCCCTTTTTGCTTACATGAAAGGACGTTCGGTTTTGGCGAATCTCTGTTTTCAGCAAATGCTTGTGCTACCTCACTACAAGTCATTTTGCATATCTTCTCTTCCATTGCAGCAAATGCAGGAAGTGAGCTGAAAACAACAGTAGCGAGTAATAAATTTAGTTTTGTTTTATTTTTCATTGAGAAATATCCTTCAGAATAATGTTGGGTTGGTTTGGGGAGGAGTTAATGATTAATGTATTGTATATAAAAACTATCAGCATTTTTATGTGTAACAATTTGATCAATGAGGTTATTTGCTTGATGCCAATGCGTTGTAGTATTCATAATGCTGGGTATTTTACACCAATACGTTAAGAAAAATAGAGGGAGCTTCTTCAATCTATAGAGGTTCAGATAATGATATTCACACTTACAAGCCCAGCAAGCCCTAATACAACTCCCATTCAAACCCCACAATATTCCGCGCGACCTTACTAAACTCGATCCAAATCAAAAAGATCTTCTGCTGCCCATCATCATATTTCGTTGCGTACTGCTTATCCTTGATTTGTTGCAAAGCGCTGCCATCGGCTTGTTCGCCTTCAATGACCTTAAATTCAAAGATATACACCTGTTGTTGACCGTCGGGTAGGGTGAAACGTAATGTTAAATCAATCCGTCCTCGGTTGGTGGTATCTTCAGCATGAGTTTCAATGCCCAATGAACATAAATAGGCGTACATTACTGCCGCATAATAGCCCTCATAATGTGCGATGGTGTTATTGCGGTAGTTGTCATTAGCAATACTGTCAAACAGCGCGACAAAGCGTTTATGCAGTGCATCAAAGTCATTGACTAACATCGCTTGATAAACCGAGTAGCGTTCTTGCGGTTGCTCGGTGAGATAGTTTTCTAATAAATACTCCATCAAACTATAACGGACTTCACGATTAGGATAGCCAAGCTGGTAAACAGGCGCGTTGTTGAAAAAGACTTCTTCTTTTTTAATCGTCAGATAACCTGCTTGAAATAATAACGTCTCAGGACGTAAACGACCGACATCAAAATCACCCAACGCAGCAAAGCTTACCGTGGTGTTATCAAGATCAGGCAAGTGGTAGCGATTGGCTTTAAATAATTCGACTAGAAATGTTGGTGTGCCTGTTTCAAACCAATAAGGCAGGAAGGATTGTCCTTGGCTCAAAAATAATAAAATATCGAAAGGGTTGTAAACCGCCTCACCCAGCCAGCTATAACCGTTGTACCATTGTTTGACCTGTTCTAAATCAGCCCCGACCAAATGCTCAGCAAAGGATTGTTCTAGCTCTGTTTGTGTATAACCACACAATGCACTGTAGCGTGGGTTGAGGGTTATATCTTGTAAATTATTCAAACCGCTAAAGATAGAGACCTTAGAAAACTTACTCACCCCTGTAATAAACACAAAACGAATGAATTGATCGTGGTCTTTAATCACCGAGTAAAGGTTTTTTAAGCCCTCACGCATGATCTTAGCAGTTTCAGGATCGGTAATATTATCGAGGATGGGTTTATCGTATTCATCAATCAGGATCACTACTTTTTGTTGGAAGCGTGCGTGTGCCTTCTGGATTAATTCACTGAAGCAACCTGCTATATCATTTTTATTTGTGCAATCAATATCAAGTGATTGTTGATTGAGTTGCAGTTGATAGTTAATTCGTTGTACTAAATCAGCATCCGTTTTTACGACTCCCATAGCAAAGCTCATATGGATCACAGGATAGCTGATTGACCAATCCCATTGATCATGAATATACAAACCTTGGAACAGTGTTTCATTGGCTAAGAATAATTCTTTTAAAGTATCCAATAGTAATGATTTACCAAAGCGACGAGGACGTGAGAGGAAGTAGTATTTATTCGTTTGGACTAATTGGTGAATATAGGCTGTTTTATCAACATAGACATAATTATCTTCCAAGATACTGCCGAGGGTACTAATCCCAATCGGTAATTTTTTCATCATCGTTACCCTACTTATTCTAAGACGCTATTATAGCGTATAAACGCTGATGCTCATGTGAGCATGTGATGCTTTTGGGTTATCAACCTAACGGTACAACCTCCACTCTGTGTCAGAGCGATACAGTGCTTGTTCAATGCTGAAAGCAAGAGAGTGACTCCGTATAGAAGTAGTTAGATACAATCCAGATTTGAGCGGTACAGTTAAGGGCAAAATCATCGGACACTTAACCCCCCTTTAACGTCCCTCTGGAAGAACACTTAACGTTGCTTAATTTTTTCATAGTACACATAACCCAAGTCTGAAAACAGGTGCTATATTTTTGATCAAATTAGGGGATACCTGTGCTAAAACAGATAAAAAAGGTGAGAGAAATGGGTAATTAATTGACCATTGGAGGTAAAAAAAAGCGAGAATATGCGCGTGTGATTATAAAACAAACAAGAAAAAAAATGCAGGCATCAGGGAGTCCTGTAGCCACATG
>CAYNGN010000147.1:0-6618 GCA_964396615.1 uncultured Thiothrix sp.
AATGCTGACTATTCAGTGGATGGCACTGATAACATGAAGTTGTTACCTAAAAAACACTTGTGGTTTATCGAAAATCGTTCTAACGAATATGGCAAGAACCCTCTGAGAGCGCCAGCAAATGACGCTGTTCAATCAGAAGCAGAACAACCTAAACAAGATACTAAGACGGGCTAATTAGCTCTATATATTTGGCTTATGCTGTTGTTTTAGCATGAGCCTTTTTTGTTTTTATTATTTTTGTTGGGAATTTGTATATGTTTGATTCTATTGTTTTAATTGGCTTTTTCTACGTTTCTGTTCTTTTGCTCGTTGGTTATAGCCTTTTTTCATTTATTGAAAGAATACGCTTTGATAATGAGACTGGGGTTTTAACAAAGGGGGAGCGTCGCTTTCTGATTTCAGCATCAGCTTTGACTGCTATTTGTTTATTGCTTCATGTTTTTTACGGTGTTCTATTATTTGTTGGGGGGTGGTCATGAGTGAATTAGAGATTTTTGATTATATGGGCATGTATCTACATCCCGCTGATTTTGATCATACTTCAATTGATGTTGATGGTTTAAAAGCTCTTATTGAGCAAGATGAATTGTTGCTTGATGATTTATCAGAGTGTGTGGGCGCAAAGCAAAGTATTGATACAAGTGAATGGTTGCTTGAGTTACATGCTAAAAAGCTGATCTGGTTAGAAGAACAAGTTTGGTTAAAAGAGCAAGGGCAAATGTGGTTGCTTGCTCAAAATAAAAAAAGGGGGTGTCATGACTGATTTAAATCAGCAAGGGCAAGTAGTAACGCCAACAGCAGCATCGGTTAAAGATGCTACTGAACGTCTTATTGAAAGTGCATTAAATGCAAATAGTGACTTTATTAATGAAGCTCGTTTAGCACAACAGCGTGATACTGCTTGTGTAGCTTGCGGACATGATCCGTATGCTGATACTAAATCACCCTTACAGCAGTTTTTAAGTGCCTTTTTAACGCCAACAGGGATGCGTTATATGGCAAACGTTTTTGCCAGTGGCTCTTTTATGATTGCGAATAGTTATTTATTACCTGCTCATGCGTGGACAACCATTACATCGGGCATGATTAGTCTATTTATGTTGTTGCCGTCGGTGGTGATTGTTGTTGTGTTGTGGACGGTCTTGTTTGCAGCAACTGCGTTAGAAAATACCAGTAATATTTTAATTATGATCGAACGGGAGCGCATCTATTTTATTTGGAATGTGTTAGTAGCAGGTTCTGTTTTTTCATTGATTTTAGTCATTGCTGTGATGCAGTTTAATGATTGGGTGTTAGAAACAATGGGGAGTGCATTATGAGTGCAGCAGATCATACCGATTTATTATTTATGCCGAGAAAGCAAATGATGAAATCACGTCGATTTATCGTTTTTACTATTTGGGTTATTTTAATTATTAGTTTCTTCGTATCGATCGCTTATTGGTGGACGTTGAGCGGTTTTGAAGATGCTGTTAAAGATCCCAATGTTGGGCATTTCACTTTGTTTTTATTGTTAATGACAGTTGGTACGGGTGCAGCAACAGAGTTAGTTAAGACTGTATCATTAGGGTATGCACGTAATAAAAAATTGTGGCTTTATGCGACGATTGTTAGTGTTATCACTGTGATGGGGACGTATGCGATTTTAGATCAAGATAGAAAGAATCGTTTACAAGCGGGTAGTGATGCTCATAAAACCGATTTAAAGCGTCAGGAAAGTAATGATGATGTGTTACAGCGAACGGGTTATGCCAATGGTATTGGTTTGCAGGGTATAGAAAAAATGAGAGCAGATAATTTGTATAAGTTGCAAAATGCAGAGAAATATCCACGGGTTAAGTACGACAAGGAAGAATCGCGTATTGCTGAAGTAGAAAAAGATTATTATTCTTATCAAAATGCTAAATTAAATCAAGTCGATGTTGATAGTAATGTCTCAAAAGGGGGGGATGATGTTGTCACTAATCCATTGTTGCATAATGTGGCTAAATTAATTGCTTATGGTCAAACCAATGCTGTTGTAATGGCTTTTTATCTTGCGGTAACCGTGCTTTTAGAGTGGGCTGCATTTACTTTGGGGGGGCGAATTGAAGCGATTGATGTTTATATTCAGAATGTTGAATCACATATAGCCGATCTAACTAATATGCGGGTTTTCGGTATGTCGATGAAGCAGGTTAATGTTGACATTGCGAAAGGTGCAATTCATGCACAAAGACAACGCATTCAATTTGATAAAGAAATGAGGCGAGCAGTTTTAGAACAAACTGATGCAGACGGCAACAGCATGTCATTACAAGAAACAAATAAATATGTTAATGAGCTTCAGGGACAAAGTGCCGTAGCTAGTCAACATAGCGGTATGACTGTACCTGATAGTCCAAATGTTAGTAATCAACAGCAATCAGTTGTAGCGAGTGGTTCTAGCTTAGATGGTCTTTCTTATGCTGATCTTGTAGCAAAGCATTCAGCAGCAGTTTCAAACAACGGTAGTTCAGGTCATTGTATAACGTGTGATGCAGAGTTCCAGCGTAGCAACAGGTCTTTGTATTGTTCGCCAGATCATAGCAGAGAGTATCAAAAGATTTTAAAGCGGGTAAAACGTGCGGAGGGAATTAGTTAAGTGAATGCATAAATTAAAGCCTCATCAGATTTCTTGGTGAGGTTTTTGTATGTGTGTTTTGGGTGTAGCTGTGAGATGTGGTGTGCTTTGTTGAACAAGTGAGTTTTTAGCGCAGATTAAACGAGCTACTTAGCAAGCGTGGCAAGCAAGGCGAGCCGGTAGGCGAGACGTAGCGCAGACGCAAGCGAAGCTTGATAGCGAGATTAAGCAAGATACTTATGAAATTTTGTGAGACTGGCAAGTTATAGCGAAACAGGATTCTGAAGTAAAAGAAAAGATGCGTTGTTTCTTCAGTTGATGAAGTGAGGTTTTATAGGTGGTTTTGTCACCTTATGTTTCTGCTGTTTAGTTTATGTGCGTCGAATCTTTCAGAGGGTCGTAGAGGTTTATGATCTTGAGTACAGAGCGTTCTTATAATAATCAAATTATTGTTTCAGGAATGAGGTACGAATGGATGAAAGAATGGTTTTATTATTATCAGGTTGTTCAGTATTTTAGTTAATAAATATCTATGACTCTTTGTAAGAGTTGATCTACTTAAACTTAATAACAGATAGATAAAATGAGAGAGTCTTGAGCTATTCGTACCAAGGTGTTTGAAGGTTTAAGTAAAAGTGTTCGGGCATTAAAAAGCCCTACCAAAAGGCAAGGCTAGTTGCTCGGAGAGATTGCAGTCTCAAAGAGCGATTCATACAATTTAATATAAGAGATCGTATAAAGTGAATACTATATGTTTGATTCGTTGCTGTAAAGTTAGAATGATGTTTTATGGTTGCTTATCATGAGCAGCATTAACAAGAGCATCAATAAATTACAAAAAAAATACATTGATGAAGAGCTGCATAGGGCGTGTGCTTATACCTGTGATGCATTGCTTAGAGAATATGGCGTTAAAGCAGCTATACGTTTTTGTGAAAAAAAATACGTTACACCACCTGACTTTGCTAAAAATCCCGATCCGAATGAAGATTCCACCAAGAAAAATTCACGTGCATCAAACATTAAACGTTTAACGAGTCCTGATTGGTGGTTGCATAAACTAATGCAAGCAGGTTATAGAAAGCGTGAGCATAGCTTCATTAAAATAGGAAAAGTTTCTAAGGCAACAATGGCTTATGTTTCAGATGAAACAGCAGAAAAGTTTGTTGAGCAAAAAAACAAAGAAGAAGCGTATAGACGTGCCACTACGTTGGTAAGTGAATATGGTGATGAAATTAATTTACAGTATGCTTATGAAAAGGGTGCTAATAATCCTGTTAATAAGCTCAATCGAGTAATGGTAATGACCAAAGGGCAAGAACAACTTGCTGATGAGCATCAAATACCCGAAGAACTAATAGATGATCTACCTGATAACCTTACGTTTGACTCTAAAAACAAAGGTGTTACTCAAGATGATGTTCAGTACCTTCAATCTATTGTTAATGAAGCAATAGGCTCTGATGATAAAGATATGACTATTAAGCTTGCTTTAACGTTTACACCTCCCAGTCGATTTCATAGAAAGAAGCTTGATAAGAAATTAGGTAAATACTTTAACAATGAAAAGTACGACGGTTAAACACCAAAGGCTTGCCAGGACTGGTTACAAGAAACTTGGACTAAAATAACAAGAGAGTGTGGTGAGCAGAAAATATCAATTACAGGAATAAAAGTATTAGAGCCGCATGGTGATGGTGCTATTCATTATCATGCGGCTGTTTACTTACGTGCAATGGATGCAATAGAGTTTATCAATATCATGTATAAACATGCGCTAAGGGGTGAGGACGGCAACGAAAAGGGGGCTAAGAGGCGTAGAGTCAATTGGCGCGTGATGGCTGGTAACGAAGGCATGACGGGCTATTTTGTGAAATACATAGCTAAAGGGCTTGTGGGAAAACAGAATGAAAAAGGCGAATATGATTTAGAAATGAATGTTGAGTCTAAGCTGGTGCGATCTAATGCCCACGCCTCAATTTGGGGGTTAAGAAAATTCAGTTTCATCGGTTTGCCATCTATCACTGTGTGGAATGAGCTAAGGAGAATACATGAACCAATTGATGATAATCCTACGTTAGAAGCAGCACGGATTGCATGTGGTGTTGTTGCCAATGAAGAAGAAAACATTGATGCTCAAGCAGCAGATTTTGCAGAATACATCAGGGTTAATGGTGGCTTTTACTGTAAGCGTAATGACCGTCCCATTAGACCTTGGAATGAAGATGCGCGGGATTCGGAAGGAAATGTTAAGCATGGTCTTTACGGTGAGCGCAGTGATAAGTTGTTGGGCGTAAAGATTGGAAATTTTACTTATTTGACTCGTGATACTGAATGGACACTTATTAACAAGAATGCTGTGGTGAGATTGTTAGAGCAAGAGGTGAAGAAACGGGGCGGTGACATTAATTTATTGAGTGGCAAAATAATATCAATGGTTGAAGATGCTGTAGAAAAAAAGCAATTACATAAGATCGCAGGGAAAGTAGGCGTTGTTCTGCCTTTTAAAATCAAGAAAAGACCTTTTAAGTCTTGGGATGATGATATGGAAGGTGGATGGGATGAACCAAGCACTGATGAAGGTGATTGGGATGAACCTATTTTTGATACAGCAACGGCATGGAGTGAAGAACCTGATATGGATGATAGTTGGGATAATGCTAATTGGGATGAACCCGATATGGATGATGGTTGGAGTGATGCTGATACGGGTAATGATGTTGCTATAGCGCGCAGCGCCTCGTACTTGTACTTGTACTTGTGTGTATTAACTTCCGAAAAGTCAAAATTACCCGATGATGATATTGATACTGATGGTGGGGATTGGGATGATGATTTTGATGATTGGGACGCTGATTTATAGTAGTGAGCGGAAAGCACTAAGGCGTTTCCGTCGAGTTCAGTGGTTTTATTGGGGAGGGCAAGGATGGGTATGTCTTGATATTAGGAGCTGATACTTTTTTGCATCCATAAAACCAGATTTATTATGAAACACCACCTTGGGACAATGAAGAACCTAATTTAGACAATATTGTTAGACTGTAAAATACCAAGGTGTTTATAGGTAAGAGTGAAGCTATTTTGATAAAGATAAATTTCTTTGATATCCAGCCTCCATTGCTTTCTGTATTTCCTTATACTTGTTTTTTATAGATATAAGCTCATTACTTGTGAATGTAATAGCAATTTCAGGAAAGTGAACTTTAAAACTGTGAGGTGCTTTTTCCCCAGAAAGCATACCAATATTGATCATTGCTATAAGCACAATCACAGATGTTACTGCTATAGCAATCTCTGAACTAGTAACTCTACTTTCTATAACAAATAACATAATGATGAAAGGAAGCAATATACCTCCAATTATTAAATGCCATGGGATTGGGGTGGTTTTCACCTCATCAAATTCGTCAAGCATTGTAATATGATGTATTTGGCGAGTCACGCCTTCAGTTATCAGTGCATTTTGTGTAACTTCAAGTTTATTACTATCTAATTCTTTAGACTTATTCATTATCACCTCTTAAATTTTGTTTAAAAAACAAGCAGAGATGATGCATGTCACAATAAAATTAGTCAAGTTTATTTAATACATAAATTTAACTAATAAAAACAAAGGTAAAAGTATGAGGCTGGACAGACTGCAAGGCATAGAAGGTAGGACTTTCACAAAATTGACTAATGATGCACAAAAACTAAGTTAAAAGCTTTGAGTGTAAAATTGGAAAGGATAAACGAAAGAAGGTGCTTGCTGAGTTGTGAAAGCAGGCAAGTTGAAAGATAAGCCTGAGAATCTGATTAAATAATTTCCATACTCACAGATAAATCCCCTACCCTATTCAGGGGATCTTTTTATTTAGCATATTAAAAAGCTGTTGGTACTTGTGTTGGTACATGCTGATTATGCAAACAGTAATTCATTTAAAAAACAAAATATTGCAACAAAAATTCAAGTCCCACCTCCGGCACTTCACATAATTTATGATCAACTACTTCGTATTCGCAGCAGCTGCCATCGC
>CAYNGN010000148.1:0-3577 GCA_964396615.1 uncultured Thiothrix sp.
CTTGAAAATCCTTATGTTTAACAGGTTTTAGCATATACGTTGAAGCCCCTGCAAGGATTCCTTCAACTTCATCTAAGGGTTCTGTTTTGCCGCTCAACATAATCACTGGGGTGCGTTTATAGTTGGGCATTTTGCGTAACTGTTTACAGACTTCATAGCCATCAATACCTGGCATAACAATATCTAAAAACACAAGGTCATATTGTTGGCTATTGATTTTTTCCAGTGCATCTTCACCACAAATGGCATAGTCAGCGGTAATAGTCGTTTCACGTAATTCAAGTTCTAGTTGCTTGCGTATTGCAGCACTATCATCAACAACCAGTGCATGAAAAGTGCTTTCATTGATTGCTGTGGGCATTGGAGAAGAGGCTGGTGTTGGTGTTTTATGGATAGATTGTGATGATGTGGGGGGGCTAACACAAAGCTTACTTGCTTCATCTATAGCACGCATAACACGGGTTACGAGTAATGGTTGTTGGATAATATGCCCACCCATCGCAGGTGCTTTATTATTATCAACAAGCGTGAGTAGTACTTGTTGTGTATGGGCTAATTTTGCTTGTTCTAGGGCATCAGGTTCATTTTTTATAATGAAAATGGCGGCTGATGCGGTATCGGTTTGGCATTCATGAAAAAGTTTGCCCTTTTTTTCAAAAAACTGGATAACACGCTGAAATACGGCAAGCTCTTTGTTGGTAAGTCCAAAAAATGAAATGCCTAGGCTGTTGGTTTTCATAATTTTTTCCTGCTTAGTTCGTGTTTATGTGGCGTTTGGTTTCTTTGTGATGTTTTCGGTACTGTTATTACTGGTAAATTTTTCAATACAGGCTTTTAAGGTTACTTTATTAACAGGTTTGGTTAAGTAGTCATCGACACCTGCTTTTTTGGCTAAGGTACGATGCTTTTCCGTGCTTCGTGAAGTGACCATTACAATAGGAATATGCTGTATATCAGCGTGTTCACGTATATATTCACTGAGTTGTAGTCCATTCATTGTTGGCATTTCCAAATCGGTAATAATTAGCCCAAAAGCAGTTTTTTCCAGTTGTGTAATGGCATCTGCACCATCAATGGCGGTTGATACTTCATAGCCTAATGGCTCAATGGTTAGGCTGAGTGCTTTGCGATTACTTAATGAGTCATCGACAACTAAAATTTTTCTGTTAGTCGTCGTTTTGGGTGTATTTGTAAGCCTTGTTTTTGTTTGGATGTGGAAAGCGTATGGTGGTATATCGGCTAATAATTCTGCTAGATTGAGTACGGGAGCAACCACACCATCTTGCAACAGACATACACCATTTATGCCCTGTGTTTTTGTCATCCACGGTTTAAGTGTTTTTAGCACTATTTCTTGAAAATTTAGCACCTGATCAAAATAGAAAGCGTACTGCATTTCATGATGTTTAATAATAACGATGGGTTGAGCAATTTCGTTATTAAACGGAATAAGCGACCAATTGAGTAAGGTTGGTAAGGAAAGCAGCGGTATATCGTTACCTTCAAAATGAATAAAACAGCGTTCTTGTTTACGTTGTATTGTGCCTTCTTCCAAGTAGTGTATTTGTTGTATTGCTGCGCTTGGAATAGCGAGCATGTGGTCTGCTAATTTAACTAATAATACATTGACGACGACTAACGTCAGTGGAACATGTAGCTGTATTTCAGTCCCCACGCCCTTTTTGCTGTTGATACGCAAACGGCCTGATAAATCATTGATAGCTGTGTTGACGACATCCATTCCTACACCACGCCCTGAAATTTTGCTGACCGTTTTACGGGTAGAGAGACCTGCATGTACGATGAGTTGGAGCTTTTCATCGTTAGACAGTGGTGTGTCTGCTTTGATTAAGCCTCTTTTGATGGCTTTTTGGTAGATTGTCTCAGCATCTATACCTGCACCGTCGTCTTTTAGACTTAGTAAAACATGATCCCCTTGCTGGTTAAAGTGTAAGGTAATATTGCCAGTGGCTGATTTGTTATGTTGTTGGCGTATTTTGGGGGGTTCAATACCATGATCAATCGCATTGCGCAGTAAGTGTAGCAAGGGATCTAATAAGCCTTTTAGGACATCAGTATCAAGGGCAAGATTATCTCCTGTTATGCTGAAATTTACTTTTTTATGCGTTTCGCGGCAGGTTTCTCTAACGATGCGCTCTAAGCGTGGCGAAATCAACGTGACAGGCTCCATGCGCATAGCGAGTACGCTGGTATTTAAGGCTTTGTTGATTTTTTGTTGTGCAATAACATGATCTTTTAGCGTGTTAAATTGCTTAATCAGTGCGAGTGAGGTCTCACGCTCATCATTCGTTGTTTCAGCGAGTAGGTTGGTAATACCGTGTAGGGCATTGTAGTTATCCATTTCTAAGGCATCAAACTCGCTGGGGCGTGTCTGCTCTGTGTGTAAAGTAGACTGACGGCTGACTGCCCATTCTAATTCATCAATGAGGTTACGAATGTGTTCGTTGCGTTGATACATGGTGCGTTTATCATTGAGCAAGGTTTGTGTGTATTCAGCGAGTTGGGTATTCGAGGTAATGAGTTCATTGGAGAAGTTAATCAGTTTTTCAATGAGGCTAATGGGAACACGTAGTGTTGTTTCATTGAGGTTGACGGCTTGTATTGGTGCAGGTTGTGTCACTTTGGAGGGGGTAAAAACGGTCTGTATTGCACGCATGGGGGGGAGTTTAAACCGTGTTGTTTTAAGTTGTTTTTCGGGTTCTGCCTTTGTTGCTGTTGTATCCAATGTTGTAATACTAGGCTTGCTAATGGATTTGCTAATGGGTTCTGGTTTTTCTATTGGTTTTTCTATTACTGGTTCTTTATTTTTTTCTTGTTGTGCTTGCCATGTAACTAATTGCGAGAGCAATGATGCATAATTATTAGGAAGGATTTTATTGGATAATAAGGCCTTATACAGCGTTTCTAGTAAATTAGCGGTAGCGTTTAATAAGTCTTGTTGTGTATTGCTGAAGGTGTTTTGTGTTGCTTGATTTTTTGCTGTTTCAAACTCAGTCTCAAAAATAGCTTCCAGTGAGGCTCCTATGTCCACAAAGGCACGAATGCCGACGGTTGCACTACTGCCTTTTAGCGTGTGTGCGAGTATTGCTGTTTGTTGATAAGTCGCTTTATTATGCTGAGAGTTGTCTTTATCGTTGCTAATATCACGTAATTGTTTACTTATTTGTTGTATATGTTCAGGGGTTTCGCTTAGATACGCCGCTAATAACTCAGGGTGAATATCCTCATCCCATTTGAGTGTTGCGTGTTGTTCTGCTTCGACAGGTTGAGGAGTATTGCTGACGGGGGTTATTGAAGGCACTATTTCAGCCATTTCGGTTATTTCACCTGCTTTTATTTTTTTATCCCAGTCATCCAATTGTGCCAGTAACATCGGATATTGAGGCGGTGGTGTAGTTCGTGCTTGTAGGCTATCAAACATTGCCTCTAAGCAATCAGCCGATTCAATAAGACATTCAGCAGCGGCAGGTGGCAAAGCAGATTCAACGGAATGTTCAAGTATATCCTCAAGTTTATGGGCGAAGTTTGCAATGGCTTCAATACCAACAACAGCACT
>CAYNGN010000148.1:3638-6611 GCA_964396615.1 uncultured Thiothrix sp.
TTCCTATACCAATGGCTCTCATCAGTGCTGCGGTTTCTGTGACTAAATCAGGTGTTTCGATGAAAAAAGCGTCTAATAATTCGGGGTGAATGTCTTCATCCCACGTGAGAGGATAGCTTGCTTTGTCTACATTGCAGTCTATATCATTGTCTATATCATTGTCGGTATCACTTGTTGCTGGTGTTGTTGAAAGTGATGCGATGAATGCATCGGATAGGGGGGCTGATGACAAACAAGAAAATAAACGCTGAACGAAGTCATTATCAATTGCGATTGACCATGTATTTTGTTGTAGATTTGTATTTAGCTCAGTAAACAGGGCTGCTTGGGTATCAGCTTCTTCTTCGCGTAATAGTGTGGCAATTAATTCAATCCATTCATAATAATGACCGTGTTCGTGTTGTTGTTCAAGGCGTGTTGGCTGTGTTTTTAAGGCACTTATATTTTCTAATACCCATATCGCTAGATGCGTGAGTTCTTCAAATTCATACATCTCTGCTGTATCTGCTAAACGTGCCGTTTCGCTATGGAGATGTTGAAATAATTGCATATCTGCGGCTATTTCGGTTGTGTTAGTGGGGTCTTGACTAGGCATTGCTAGTTCTAAAGCGATGTCATCAAGTTCTTCCGCTAAAGTATTTTTTATTTCGGCATCTAAAGTCATGGTTTACATTGGATTATTAAGGGTGGTTTCTTGGGTTGTGGGCATGACAAGCTGTTCCTGATTATTTTGCTGTAGTGCGCTGAATAAATGTGCATAGTCAGCAAATAAATACAGCTTATTGCTGTACTCAGCGCTTGATTTAATCCAATACGGATAGGCTTTTAGTGTGTTGGTTATGCGATGAGTGGCTCGTTCACTGATATCCGTTTGATAGGGTAAGCCATCAATCATAATCACCAGAGCAGGGAAGTCAGGATGCTTTAGTTTTAATAAGGTTTGTTTTGTTGCATTTGGGTTCTGCACCTTATCGTTATGGTTTTGTTTTATGCCAAGTAAAAAATGCATATTGACCACGGGTAAAATATCACCTCGTAGGCTAGTCATCCCTCTATACCATTGCGGGCTATGCGGTATTTGATAGGTGATTGAAGTGGTTAATATTTCAACCTCTATTTCATGAGTAATGAGAATATTAGCCATGCCAATTTGATAGCAAAAAGCAGTATTACCTTTGTGTATAGCTTTGGTTTGTTGTTTCTTAGCCTCTTTTTTCATTAGGGTATTTCCTACTAGTCCTATTACATGACTTACTTCGTGTCGTTATTTATCTGGCTACCTATAGATGTTTAGATAATTATGTCCACTTACGAATCCAGCAAGCCATGTGGATTATTTTTAAATCAGTGGGAACTCGCTGTACTCAAACATGCTTCTAATCTGTGAACACAATTATCTGACTCACTATAGCTCGTTGCTATGTCTTAAATTTGCTGATTGATTGCAATAAATTTTGTGCAAAAGTCACTAGCTTATTAGTTTGTATTTGCTGTTGCTCTAATTGCTTAGTTGTTTCGTTATTACTTTGTTGGATTTGTAGAGCGTGTTGTTGCAGTTCTGTTGAGACCTCTGCTTGATTTATTGAGTGAGCAGCAATTTCTTGTACCCGTTCAGCGAGTTCATACGATTTTTCATGGGTTTTTAGCATTTGCGAGCTGGCATGTTTAGCGGTTTTATTGCCTTCAGCGACTTGAGTAATAGTCGCATTCATCGTTTTGATGGTATCGATGGTATCCATTTGGATATTTTTAACTAAGGTATCAATTTTTTGTGTAGCCTCCGATGCATTTTCAGCAAGACGTTGGATTTCGGTTGCTACGCTGGCAAAACCTCGCCCTGCATCACCTGCTGCGGTTGCATGCATGCTGGCATTAAGTGCGAGAACGTGTGTTTTTTCAGCAATTCCTTGGATGATGGTGGTAACACCTGCAATTTCTTGTGAACGTTCGCCTAAGCGTTTAATACGTTTTTCCGTTTCACTCATTTCTTCCTTGATGGCACTCATGTCTTCTGCGGATGCTAATACGCTTTTTTGAGCGCTATCAGTGGCAATAATATTTTCATTGGCTGAAAGCTTACATTGTTGTGCAAGCTGGGCTATTTGTTGTAATGCTTCGGAGCTTACATTCAGTTCTTGTGTTGTCTTGGTCATGATTATCAATTCTTTTGCTGCGGCTTCCAATACGGTTGTTGATTGTTGTTGTACCGTTTTAGCCGCAGTATCAACTTCATGGGCTGTTGCTTTAACATGATTCAGTGTTTTTCCTGTTTGTTGCATAACAAGATTTAAACTGTCAGCAAGTGTGCCAGTGATATCATCTTTGACAATCATTTTAGCGGTTAAATCGCCCTTACTCTGTGCAGAGGAGACGTATAGCATTTCGATAATAGATTCGTTTAAGGCATCGTTTTCTCGGGTGATGGAGTGCAGTGTTTGTACGCGTTCATCAAGTAGCTGATCAACGGTTGTTGCCAATTGACCCAGTTCATCATTGCTTGTTGCGTTAATGCGTAGCGTGTCTTCGCCTGCATGAAAGCGTTGTATGATATTTCTAAATTGCGTAATCGGTGCAACGAGTTTATTTGCAAATAAGAAGCTGGTTAAGGCACTAAAAAAGATGAGTATCGTGCCAATAAGAAAAGCCGCTTTGATGATTTTTTGCTTTATATCAGTAACGGCTTGGAAGGCTTCTTCGGTATTAGTTTCGGCTAAAATAGCCCATTTAACGCCCTGAATATTAAGCGGAGCATAGGCTGAGAGTACGGGAATGTCGCGGTAGTTAACACTATGATCAAACCCTGTTTTACCTTTTAGTGCTGATTGGCTAACAATGGATTTGACGTGTTGTAGTCCAATGGAACTTTGTTTTTTCGCGATGGTACTAATCGTGTTTTGATCAAGCCCTGATTTCTTAAGTGCCGTAAAATAGGCTTTAGGATCGTCACTAAGCGCACGCGTATTACTCCTCATG
>CAYNGN010000149.1:0-6152 GCA_964396615.1 uncultured Thiothrix sp.
GATTAATCTATATAAAGATACTTTGCATACCATGTCAATCGGTTTATTTGGCCATATAGAAAATATTCAATATTCAATATTTGAACTTACAGAAACACTTAAAATTGACTCAGAAATAATTTTTTTCTATCAAAATATCCCTTATCCAACCCCTCCATTAAAAACCATTAAAATACAAAACTTTAAAAACTTTCATAATCTTGCTATCACCCATTTCAAACGCATTAATCTAATCACAGGAAAAAACAACGCAGGAAAAACCAACTTACTAGAAGCCTGTTATCTTTATCTTAAATGTCAACATGATGGTTCAGATGAAAAAAATCTCGTTGAGCTAATCGAGATGAGAAACAATTCATGTGATAAAAAATACAGTAACGGTTCGATTGATATACTGCCACAATTGACACATCGTAACGCTAATAAAAATGCTAATTTAAGTATTCATTTAAGCGCATTAATCGGTACTGAGGTCAATTTATCTAAAGATTCATCGGTAAAGGATCATGATGCACTTAATAAGTATTTATCAACGATAACAACAGAAAATCGCCTTTTCTTTATCACCCCACACCTTGTGACTAACACAACACTGGTTCAGCTTTTCGCTAGAATCCAACTATTACGCAAAAGAAATTTTTTAAGCCAAGCCATAACAGACAACTTCGGTGAACATATTGAAGAATTTGATATTATCGAAGGAATTCCTAAACTGTATATTGCAGAAAATGCAAAAGGCTGGATTGCTTGTGATGAGTTCGGTGATGGTATTAAACGTTTTATTACTATCTTATGTGCCATCTGGGTATGTAGTAAAGGTGTCTGTTTTATTGATGAAATAGAAAATGGTTTCCATTACACACTGCATGATAAATTATGGCGACTGGTTATAACAGCGGCTAAAGAAGCCGATTGTCAACTGTTTATTTCATCGCATTCAGCAGAGATTATTCACTCGTTTAATAAGGTTGCTAAAGAACTGCAAGAAACCGACATTAACCTGATTCGCCTATTAAAAAATAAAGACGGCGATATAAAACAAATAAGCTACGATGCGGAAATGCTCGATAATAAATTATGGCAAGAACATGAGGTTCGTGGATGGTAAAGATACTCTGTGAAGGAATAGGTGACCAGAAATTCTTATGCCGTTTTCTTGATCATTTGGCAATTAACCATTCTAAAGAAAACTTCCAAATCATGCAGGCTAAATCTTCTTTCTTTAATCCCAATAACCCAAATTACAAATCACTTAATCAAGCCATTGAAAATAAAGAAGTGACCGCGCTCTTGTTTATTCTTGATGCTGATAATGATATCGCCGATCAGCAACACGGTGGCTATGAAAAAAGTTTGGCTTCAATCCAAACCATTATTGATAACAAATCATGGCAAAGCATAAGCACCGTCTTTATTGCCTGCGACCCTAAAACGCAAGAAGGTTGTTTAGAATCATTAATTTATGCCAGCTTAGCGAAAAAACAACAAGACTGTATTAATGCTTTTATTAACTGCTCAGAGGTTACGTTTGGTCAAGGATGTAAACACAAACCCATTGTATTCAAAATCTTTAGCTCGGTCTGGGGGAAACCCGAAAAGATTGATACCTTTGATCATCCGCATTTTTCTGAGTTAAAAACTCAATTACGTGCATTATTTGCAAAAATCTAGGCCTTACTCGATTTAAACACAACCTCCCTAACCACCCTGCCCATTTATCCCCAGCCTTTAACGCGGTTTCGCCTCCCTTTCTTTTTATAACTATCAGGGAAACGATTAGTTGCGTCTAAAAATGCGCCCTCTTTGAACATGATGTTTGCTTATACTGTACCGCTTTAATCTGTGATTAACTCCAAATATATATCTGTAAAACGCTTAATCTCAAGTACCTTGGATGGACAAACATTGGGTTGCTCTTACGAAGATGAACGCTCTGCTCCTTAAGTAACAAGGTTGATGAGTATCCATATCAGATTTATCTTGCTTAAACCAACGACATGCATTGCGTCTACCACAGTTGGGGAGCGTTCTGCTTTCAGTCGTTGAATTAGCAATGACTCTATTTAGCAACTTGATAGCATCAAAACTGCACACGCTCAACCGCCCAAACCAACCCCGTCACCGCAATCAGTGCTGAAATAGGAATCACCACCCTATTTCGGTACCATGCCTTTTGTCTAAACCAAAAAGCGACCACGCCAAAGGCTAAGGCAACAACCGCTAATTGCCCAAGTTCTACGCCAATATTAAAACTAATCAATGTCGTCGCAAAGGCATCATCAGGCATACCAAAATCACTGAGTACACTGGCAAAGCCCATGCCATGTAATAAACCAAAGACAAACACTAAAACCAAACGACTGCGCTGCAATCTGCTTTTAGCAAAAATATTCTCAATACCCGCATAAGCAATCGATAAAGCAATCAAAGGCTCGACAATATTCGCAGGCAAGCTAATCACCCCATTCATCGCTAAACCCAAGGTAATTGTATGGGCGATGGTAAACATGGTAATTTGCCAGAGTAAGGGCTTTATCTGTGTACTGAAAAAGAACAGCGCCAGAATAAATAAAATATGATCCATGCCTTTTGGCATAATGTGTTCAAAACCAATGACAATATATTCTACAATCACTTGATAAATAGGACGTTTAGTAACAATCTCGGTTAGTGAAAACGGTGTTGAAGGCTGATCATCACGCAGCCATTGCCATTCTGACCAATGCCATTGCTGCTCGGCTTGATCAACTTGACGTAGGCGTACGGCATGATCGCCAAAAGCAAGCGGGTAATACCATTGTAAAGATGCTGTTTGAGTCTCTATATCCGCTGCTAAGGTGATAAGACTAATACGCGGGACTTTGGTATAACCACGCTCTGGAATCGTTACTTGTGTAATCTGTAATGGAATATTTTTACCTGTAAGAGCAGAGGGATCGCTTAAGGCAATTTGTGTTAAAAACATCTGCTCAAAAGGCTTAAAACGCATGGCTAACGCATCACTTTGCAGTTCACGCAACGCATCATACTGCTTAGCATTAGGCGCATCGTTGGTATTTTTATAGTTGCCGTTAATCCCCGTCAGCAGTGCTTCAATACTGGCACGAATTTCAATGGTGACCTTACCGTTGGATTCAACATTGATCTCAATTAAGGCAGGTTTGACCACATCCGCTGAAAGTGTTGTAGAAAAAGAAAATAATAGTAGGATAAAGCACAAGATGTGTAATTTCATAGCATACCAAGTCAGAGAATAACAATAGCAGTGTATAATCACGACCGCGTGAGTGACGGAACAATACGCGTTTTGTGAAAATCTATCGTATTTTTCAGTCATTGAAACAACTGAAAACACTTTATTCATAAAGGACTTTAATCTCTTTATTTACACAAGCCTACTATACTAGTAGTAATTTACCCCAACATAATATTAGGAATATTTAGCATGAAAACATTACGTTCAATAATCTTGGCTTTTATTGCCACTGCTTTATTTATTAGCCCAAGTTTTGCTGATACTTGGAGTTTAGAAAGTGCAGATTCATCATTACACTTTATCTCCATTAAGAATGGTGATATTGCTGAAGTACATCATTTTAAAACATTATCAGGCAGCATTGCTGAAGACGGTAAAGCGTCATTAGCCATTGATCTTGCCAGTGCTGATACCAAAGTTCCTGTACGTGATGAGCGCATGACAAACGTGTTCTTTGAAGCAAAGAAATTCACCACAGCAACGGCCAGCATTGACTTAGGTACAGATGAGAGACCTGTAGGCCGAACAACTGTAAAAGTCACATTAGAGTTACATGGGGTGAAAAAAGAAGTGGAGGCTCAGGTCGTGGTTGCTGTATCTGATGAATTCGTTTCAGTGACAACGGTTGCCCCTGTGATCATTAGTGCTGCTGATTTTGGCTTAGATGCAGGCGTAGAAAAGCTGCGTGAATTGGCAAAGCTGGATGTTGTGAGTAAAGCCGTTCCTGTTACTTTTCATCTTGTGTTTAAGAAAGCGAAAAAATAGCTAACGTTGGTTGTGTCTCCAACGTTAGCTTAATGATACAACAACCTTAGCATTATCAAATGCATCTCATCATTTAAAAAATCAACTGCTTAGGGTTATTTTGATTTTTTAACATAACAACTAAAAGCTATAGTTTTTAGTTGTTATGCATCAAATAAGCCATAAGTCATAAGTCAATGCCTAACCAGCACACTACCATTTCGCACTACCCTCTAAAGACGACAATCCCCCAAAACTTCGATCTTTTCTGTTGCACCATAACGTTCAACGGTTAAGATGCCTTGATAGCGCTTATAGTTCTTAAAATGATTCTCTTCTGTTTTATTAAGTGTCACCACAATATCTCTATGACCAACGACACGATAGTGCTCTGTAATCCTTTTAGAATAGAAGTGCTCTTCAATTTTGGTCAACTCTAAGTTTTCGACTCTATTGTTTAAGAACATACGTGCAGAACGTTTTTGTGGATGACTAGAAAAGATAAAGCGCCAGCTATTATCGTCCTTATAGATAAAATTTCTTAAATCCAATGGCTTCAGAAAGCTACAATGATCAGCATACTGGCGACCAATCATCATACCAATATCAAGGTGCTGATGCGCATTAGGTCGGCTAGTGCCATGATTATGATTGCTACGATGATTATCACTAGAGGCGTTATGCGGGCTGTTATATCTCTCATTACCCGTCGTATTCTGCTTTGTATAAGCCTGCGTGATACCACCAGCCGTTAGGCATAGTTTCTTCTCACAAAAACGAAACGTATAACGTTCATCTTCACTTGAAGACCACGAGTTAACAATATTTTTCGTGGTAAAGATAATGTTATTTCCTTCTACACGCCATTTTTGATATTGCAGCGTTCGCATATTAATGGATTCTGCATCACCATCAGCATATAGCCTAAAACCTTGCACCTTTTGTCTATTCCCTGGTACGGGCTCCACCCATGATCCGACTAAGGTTTTAAGTATCATATCTTGTGGTAATGGGGCGCTAATGCAAGGCATATTAGCTGAATTATCCACCATTACACGGGCTTGTTTATTTTGATTACGTTGCGGCGGTATGCTACCAACAACACACATAGTCTGAGGTGTTACCTTACTCACCACTAAAAAAGAACGCCTCTTGTTAGCACTAGTATGAACATGCACCCGCATAATCATCCCCACGACCGAATTAGTACGACTTCGATTGAGTCGCCACTCAATGGTTGGTCCTAATGTGGTATGCGTACTATTTTTGGTCGTTGTTTCTTTAAAAATAAGTGGATATTGCTGATTATTTCTACTGAGAACAATATGTTGTTGCACATCATCTTTAACAACACTAATACCAATACCTTTAAAGTCTGGACACCTTTGTATAACGGTTTTCTCACCTGCTCGGCGGGATTGAAGAGTACAGTGTTCTTTTGCAATCGTTGCATAACTACTACCAAAACTTGCTGCATAGCCTACAGGCAGCAAGAAAAAACTGGAAAAAAGCATTAGTAATATTTTTGTTTTCATAAAGCAAGGTTTCCATTAGTAAGTTTGGTCAGTACTATTCGATCAATCAGTTCGACGAGAGGGGACTATATCGCATCGTACGCTATGTCATGGTGAGTTTAAATATGCAAATCCACTTTATGGCACGATTTTATACAAAATAGAGCAAACTTATAGATGTTCAGATAATTACGTTCATTTTTACGAATCCAGCAAGCCATGTGAATTATCTAACTCTCTATATATAACAAACTCCCATTATCAGGAAGCTTTTCCCTGCTAAGAAGAAAACAGCAAAATAATTGAGTCGATTTTTACACGAATTATGTAAAGTAATCAAACACAACAAATACCAAGAATTAATAAATTATCTAACAATATCAATGACTAATAAGCTTATTCAGTCATAAAGTATTCACCTGCATTTTTGACGTAGTGCAATCACACCTTGCTAAGCTGGTTATAGCCCCACTAGCAAGAGCATGAGATGACTGAACCGTTTAAAAATTTACTCAATAAAGACGTTATTGAAACAATGACAATACATTTTAACAAGCATTATGCCGCCTTTGATGCACAAGGTTTTGTTGCAATGGCAACAGAAAATCTGGTGGGGCTACGCTTAAAAGAACGCATTG
>CAYNGN010000149.1:6206-6600 GCA_964396615.1 uncultured Thiothrix sp.
TTTGAACAGACGGCAACCATCCTGCTTGCCAGTTTAGATATGCCCTTAGATGATGCTGATAACAGCACTGCAAAAAGCCCTTATACCAATGGTCTTGCTGGCGCAGCAGTGATTCCGTTGGCAAAATATGTTCATCTACGTGGACAACAGCATTTTGAAACGTCAATGCAGCTATTAAAAGAAATGACAAAGCAAACACCTGTTGAGTTTGAGTTGCGTTTTTTTCTCCTACATTATCCTGATCAAACAATGAACCTATTTACGACATGGGTAAATGATCATAATCAACAGGTACGTCGTTTAGTAGCAGAAGCTTCCAGAACACAATTACCTACGGCAGCGCATTTACACGCCTATATTGATAATCCCTCGCCAATACTTGCCTTACTTGAAC
>CAYNGN010000150.1:0-6599 GCA_964396615.1 uncultured Thiothrix sp.
GCAATCAGCAAGCTTTCCTGGCAAACCTGCAATCTCTAACACGCCTTTTCTGCGTGTCATTTCTCTAGCTCTTTTGGCAGCCTCACGCGCCCTTGCCGCATCCATCATTTTCCCTGCAATCACTTTTGCTTCCGCAGGATTTTCTAATAGAAATTCCCCCAGCTTTTCAGATAGTGATGAATCAACAACCGATTTTACTTCTGAAGAAACCAGCTTATCTTTTGTTTGTGACGAAAATTTAGGGTCAGGTACTTTTACGGATAACACCGCTGTTAGTCCTTCCCGTGCATCATCACCCACCGTAGAGACCTTTTCTTTTTTCGCTAATCCTTCTGCTTCAATATATTTATTAAGGGTACGGGTTAAGCCTGCACGAAATCCCGCAAGGTGCGCACCACCATCTTTTTGTGGGATATTATTGGTAAAGCAGAAGACTTTTTCTTGATAGGAATCATTCCATTGTAAGGCAACTTCAACGATAACCCCGTCCTTTTCTCCTATTAGTGAAATGACATTTTGATGTATCGGTGTTTTGTTGCGATTGAGGTAATCAACAAAGGAGGCTATCCCCCCCTCATATTGAAAACTATTATGCTCTCCCTCCCCCCTTTCATCTTTAAGTTCAATATGAACACCTGAATTAAGAAAGGAGAGCTCTCGAAGTCTTTTAGCCAAAATGTCATAGTGATATTCGGTTAACGCAAATATCTTAGCACTGGGTTTAAAACGTACCTTTGTGCCTGTCTCTGTTGTATCACCAATCACCTTAATATCATACAGGGGGTCACCTAAACTGTATTCTTGATAGTGTATTTGATTATTACGTTTGACCGTTAACTCAAGTTTATCCGAAAGGGCATTAACGACAGAGATACCAACACCATGCAAACCACCTGATACTTTATAGGAGTTATCATCAAATTTCCCCCCCGCATGAAGTACGGTTAAAATAACTTCAGCTGCGGATTTGCCTTCACCTTCGTGCATCCCAACAGGGATACCACGACCATCATCTTCAACACTTACTGAATTATCTTGATGAATAGTGACTTGTATTTTTGAGCAATGACCTGCAAGTGTCTCATCAATGGCATTATCAACGACTTCAAAAACCATGTGATGCAGCCCTGTACCATCATCAGTATCACCAATATACATACCTGGGCGTTTGCGAACGGCCTCAAGTCCTTTTAGAACTTTAATATTTGAAGAATTGTATTCTTGCTCTGCCATAGTCATTTCCTTACGCTCGGAATCCATCGTTTTACAGTAGAGAGTACTTTTGTTAATCGTAAAATAGCGATATAAAGCATCTCTTTAGTGGAAGGGTGATTGGTTAATGCTGCCCATTGTATTTGGTATAATCACCTGAAAAACAGCCTCCATATTATACGCCTGCTACTTTATAAATACTATTAATCTTACTATTGCTAGTGGTGAAAAAACATCAATATCAAGCAAAATACTATCTTGTGTTTCACGTGGAACACGATGCGTTTATGATAATTGCGTGCAAAAACGAGAAGCCCGTCATGTGTGTTATTTTTTAATCAGAAGCATGTTTGAGCGCAGCGAGTTGCTAATAATCTTTCCCTGTTTCACATGAAACAAGGTGCAATCCAAACCCTCAAACTTGGTTATTATTTTCGGATTTGTGGTGGTAATAAAAAGTTGTTGTTTCAATGAGGTTAGAAAGTCTATCAATTGATCTTGGTGCGCTGTATCCAACTCAGAATCAAGATCATCAATGGCAATAATACCTGCTTGTCCACCTGATTCAGCGAGAGTAAGGTTTCGTGCAATAAGTAACATTAACGTAACCAGTTTAATTTGTCCTCGTGAAGCAATATTAGCAAGTCGATGTCCATCTAGCGTAATCTCAAGATTAGCAAGATGTGCGCCAAAGAGTGTACGCCCTTTATATTTTTCCTTATCCATTTTAGTTTGATGAAAAATAGACAAAGCCTCTTTGTTAAGCGGCACATCAGCGGGGTAGCCTGAGGTTATCTTTAATTCTGGCATCACTGTCGTTAAAAAATCAGGTGTATGCTCTTTAATGGTTTGTTGCAGTTGAGTGAGTACGGATACACGAACATGGTAAATAGCTGGCTGAAGCCCACATAACTGTTCCGTTAAATGCTCCACTGCATAATGAAGTTTAGACGACTTTAAGGCAGCGTTACGTTGCTTCAGGACGGTATTATAGGTGAGCCACAGTCGATGAAAGTCTGGCTCGCAGTAAAAGGCAATCCAATCTATATATTTACGGCGTAGTGAAGCGCCACCTGTAATTAATTCATAGGAGGTTGGGTGAATAATGGTTAAAGGGAGTTTTTTACTTAAACTGGCTTGAGATTTTATCGTTTGACGATTAATGCGAATATGGGTCGCTAGGCGTGTCTTTTGCACACCAATTCGCATGGGTGTTTCTTCGTCTTCATTACGCTGTAATAGCGCATTTGATATTAGGCTTTCTTCATTATGCCGAATAACCTCTGCTACTCTTGAACTACGAAAAGAACGCCCAAAAGCAAGAATGGATAATGCTTCTAGAATGCTGGTTTTTCCAGAAGCATTTGCTCCGTAGATAAGGTTAATATGCGGCGACAGAGTAAGCTTTTGTCTACTAATAATTCGACAGTTGGTAATAGTCAGTTCTTTTAGCCACATTTGCGCAATATGAGCAGTGTTATGCTCAGCCTATAACTTAACGGGCATCACAACATTAATCACATCAGTATCCTCAGGTGACTTAATCACCGTACTAGAATGCACATCATTAAGCTCAAGTATCACTGTTTCTGTGTCAATATGATTAATTGCATCCAGCAAATAATTAATATTAAAGCCTACTTCAAACATATCACCATCATAGACAATATCAAGTGTTTCTTCCGCCATTTCACGATCAGGGTTACTTGATTGCAAGGTTAATAAGCCTTGTGTTAAACGCAGTGATACACCCCTGAACTTGCTATTAGAGAGAATAGCGACACGGTTTAATGCATCTTTAAATTGTAGCCGATCAAGCTCTAATACATTGAGTGATGTTTGTGGAATTGCGGCTTGGAAGTCAGGATACTTGCCATCAATAAGCTTAGAGGTAAAACGAAAGTTATCTTTTTGAATACGAATATGATTTGAACTAAGTTGAATTTCAACAGGCACTTTGCAGTCAGCCGCTAATAAACGTGACAGCTCTTGTACACTTTTACGTGGAATAATAATATTGATGGGGGTTGCTGGATTAGCTTCTAACCCCGCACTCGAACTATAGGCTAAACGATGCCCATCGGTTGCAACCACTTCTATTCTGCCAGCTTTTACACGAAATAGCATACCATTTAAGTAATAACGCACATCTTGTGAAGCCATTGCAAAAGCGGTTTTTCGTAGATGAGAGAGAAACTGATCTTCTGGAAGTTGCATTTTTGCATCAAAAACTAAGGTGTCTAAAACAGGAAAATCATCAGCTGGCAATGTCGCTAATTCAAAACGACTACGGCTACTCTGAACCATTAAATGTTCATTGACCGTAAAAAGCTTAATTGAACTATCTTTGGGTAATGCCTTACAAATATCTAATAGTTTTTTTGCTGATACGGTTATCTTGCCATATTCCTCGATGCCCGTATCGTGGATATAAGCGGTCATTTCAGTATCAAGATCCGTTCCTGTTAGAACAATGCCATTATCAGAAACAACTAAGAGTATATTCGATAAAATAGGCGTAGTTGATTTTGGCTCAACAGCCCCAACAACTTTTTCTAGAATGTCTAACAGTGTCTCGCGATTTACAGTGAGTTTCATAGCGGTGATTATTGATTAGATGTTTATTTAATTGTTTAATGTGCGGGTTAAAATTCCCATATCTTCTTCAAGACGACTATCTTTTCTCAGTAATTCTTGTACTTTCTTGCAAGCATGAATGACGGTTGTATGATCCCTGCCACCAAAACTCAGCCCAATTTCAGGATAACTATGACTGGTAAGCTCTTTTGCTAACGACATTGCAACTTGTCGGGGACGGGTAACAAAACGGGCGCGATTTTTTGATTCAAGATCTGAAACCCTTATATTATAGTATTGTGCAACGGTTTGCTTGATATTCCTAATGGTAATCGTCTTTACATGACTTGCGAGTTGATCTCTTAGAGTTTCTTGGACAAATGCTAGGCTAATATGACTTTGGTTACGAAATTGTACGGTCGCAATTACCTTTTTCAATGCGCCCTCAAGGTCACGTATATTTGACTTAAAACACTGTGCAATGAAAAATGCAACATCATTAGGAATAAGTAAACCTGCGTCCTCGCCTTTTTTGCGCAGTATTGCCACACGTGTTTCAAGGTCAGGCGATTCAATAGCAACACTTAAACCACTAGTAAAACGTGAGGTTAAACGATCATCAATCCCTGCTACATCACGTGGAAAACGATCACTGGTTAAAATGACTTGTTTTTGTCCTTCAAGCAAGGTGTTAAAGGTATGAAAAAATTCTTCTAAAGAACGTTCTTTACCCGCAAAAAACTGAATATCATCCAGCAACAAGGCATCAACAGAGCGATAATACTGTTTAAACTTATCAATCTTATTGGTGCGTAATGCCATGACCATATCGTTAACAAAGGCTTCAGAATGTAGATAAACAACTTTTGCCTCAGGATGTAAGCTACGAATCCTATTACCCATTGCGTGCATTAAATGTGTTTTCCCTAAACCTACCCCGCCATAAATAAACATGGGGTTATAAGAGCACCCAGGATTATCACCCACCTGCATTGAGGCGGCACGTGCAAGCTGGTTTGATTTACCTTCAACGAAATTTTCAAAAGTCATCTTCGGATTAAGATTATTGGTAAAACGCTCTACTGAAGGTTGGGGGTAATTGACCGTATTAGTGTTATTACTTGATGCTTTTCTCTGTTTTTCCCTTTTTATATCTGTTTCGGTTCTGCCTTCGTTATCATCTATACTTGATAGATCAGTACCAATTTGTAACAAGATTTCATAATCAGGTTTACCAGAGAGTGCGCGGGCATGTTCTATAATAAGTGGAACATAATTCTCATGTACTTTTTGTAAGACTAATGTATTCGGCGCTAACAAAAATAAGCCATTTTCTTTTTCAAGCGCATGTAATGGATGTAACCATGTACTAATCTCAGAATCGGAAACTTGCGTCTCAAGGCGTTGAAGACATTCGGACCAAAGCATAAGATAAATGACCTAGGGAAACAGGATTAGGACGACGGAGTATAGCGCATATTCAAGAACATCTGATAGCACTGTGTCATAAATGGTTAACAAATAGTATCTGCTTGTTTGTATAAATATCAGAAGTTTGAGTGGTATCTTATACTTATCCTGACTCGTTGTAACAACGTCTGAAATAGGTTAGCGCTATTAGATAAGCAACCATTGAGTACACACAAAAACATTGTTACGATTACGTATAAGCAATACTGTTATTCTATCAATAAAACTAATAGATTTATTTTAAATGCTGTTATAGAGCATCAATATTTTACGATGAGATACCCACTAAAATGATACAATTTGCTGAAAGCATCCTCTCTAAAAAGCCTCATCGCTGGCCTATAATATTCATTGGCATAGGTATTATCATTAGCACCCTTGCCTTTTTATTCTTAAGCCAACCAAACCATGCTCAAGACCCACAACAGCTTGTCTTGCAAAAACAATATACACAATTACAAGCAAATAGCGCAAATATACAAACTCAGTGGCTTAAAACACTTAACCCATTAGTGGGTGAAACAGAAGGTAATATTGTTTGGGATACAACAACTCAGCAAGGTGTCATGATGTTTATTAATTTGCCTCAGACCAAGGCAGGAGAACATTATCACCTCTGGATTTATGACTTAAAACGTCATCAGCAAGACCCCATCTCAGGCGGAATTTTTAATACCTCAGGAAAAAAGCATAGCGAATATTGGGTTACTATTGCCCCAGATAAAAAGGTTATACAGCCCTTTAAATTTGTTGTTTTACTTGAAACAAATAACGTTGCAATAGCAGAGACTGAAGAAGCACAGGTTCTTTTGCTGGCTCAGCCTTAAGCTATAGTAGAATCAAATAATTGCGTTTACAGATTAAAGCAAGTCATGTGCGTTATTTTTTAATCAGAAGCATGTTTGAGCGCAGCGAGTTCCTGCTGATTTAAAAATAATCCACATGGCTGGCTTGGGTTCGTAAGCGGGAACATAATTATCTGAACATCTATATTTGATTCTGCCCCCTTTTAATTCACTGGTAATTTAGTTCGCAATTCCTCCTTATCATACCACCAAGTGCCCTCAGCTAAAGCATCCACCACCATTGATAAACGTGGCAAAAAGATAGCAGGGTCGGTCAATTGCAACTTCTGTAGCCACATATTCATTTGCCCTTGATCAGCAATTTGACTATGACGCTCAGCAACCTTACTTAACATACTCGCCGTTAAGAACATCGTACTTTCCCGCTTTTCGCCTTCAAGACGAATATCAGCAATATAGTGTGCTACCGCCGCTGCCACTGCTGCACCATCCGAATTTGCGGGCGTATCCTCAATGACATTATTTAGCATAATA
>CAYNGN010000151.1:0-6574 GCA_964396615.1 uncultured Thiothrix sp.
ACTACTTATTCAAAGCTACTTTTATGGTATTGCAGCGTGGTCGAACTCATGAGTTACTGTATGGTATTTACTGCAAACTTGCCCATAAGCCATCAGTAGTGGCAAAAGAAAATAATGAACACGATAGCGCGTTTATTAATGACATGCTCACTTACTTCAAAGACAATATGCGTGAATTAAAGCAGGAGTTTATTTCTGTTGAGCAGTTGGCAGAACTTTATGGTGAACGCTATGCCATTCACACCCTAGTGGATGACTTTGCAGGGACACGCTCAGAAAGCATTATAGAAGTTGATAATCACCTTATTATTGGTGAGTATGGCATGGATGATAATTCAGCCCGAATAGCAATGATTAATAGCAAGACAAGTTTCATTAACGATCATTATATGCATATCTCAGGCGTACGGCATATTCATGCCCTACATCGTTACAATGATACGGGTGAACTATTAGTTGCCACAGGTGACCGTTTAAAAATGTTAGATCGTTGGTCGTTCAAAAGTGATCGTCATTTAGAGCCAACACTCACCTTTAACAAACGTATAAAACGTTTTTTAGCAGGTTATACCGCCATTACACACTTGAAGGGTGATTTTTACTTTGGCACTGATTTTAGTGCGCGCCCCAACTATATTGAAACCGACAAAGGACAAAAATTCTTTTTTCCTCTCGCCGCTTATACACTTTTTGTGATGAATTTTAGCGTCTATAAGGAGCGTTATATTATCGTTTTAAACAGTGACCTAGCAGAATTAGGCAGTGGTAAAGCATTATCTTTATTTGATACACACACGAAACAATTTATTTATAGTGAGAAAGTTTCGCTAAAACAACCTGCTGCATCAAGCTGATAAACCAATGAATCTACCCACCGTCAAACAATTACGTTATTTTGTCGCTCTAGAAAAAACGAAGCATTTTGGTAAAGCGGCACAAGCATGTTATGTGTCACAATCTGCATTTAGTGTTGCCATTCGTGAACTTGAAAACCTACTTGGCACACAACTGGTTGACCGTACTAATAAAAATGTCACCATTACTCGCATTGGTAAAGAAGTTGCTTCGCATGCTAAACGCTGCTTGCGTGATGTTGAATACCTTACCGCCATTGCACAAACAAGCAATGAGCCATTATCCAGCAAACTGGTCTTAGGGGCTATTCCAACCATTGCTCCTTTTGTCTTGCCACACTTACTGCCTGCACTCAAAAAACACTTTCCTGACTTAAAACTCTACTTACGTGAAAACACCACACTAGCCATTTATGAGCAACTGATGGAAGGCGAGCTTGATCTTATTCTTATTGCCCTACCCTATAAACTTGCAGGTGTTGAAGTCATGCCTTTAGTGCGTGACCCTTTTGTGCTTGCCTGTCGCGAAGATACAACGTTTATTGATCCACTCAAATACACCACAGAAGAACTTCCCCCTGAAAGTGTTATTTTACTCGAAGATGGACATTGTCTACGCGATCATGCCTTATCAGCCTGTCGGCTACGCAATCAAGAGGTCGTCAATCGCTTTGCTGCCAACAGCCTACTTACCTTGGTAGAAATGGTCGAATCCGACCTAGGGATTACTTACTTAACCAAAATGACCCAAGACTCAGCACTCCTTAGCCACACAAATATTCAAACATGGCCACTTGCAGAAGAAAGCTATCGTGATATTGGGTTAGCATGGCGTAAAAACAGTGCTCAGACGGATGAGTTTCGTATATTAGGAGAGTTTATAGGTAAGCTTAGTTCACTAGCAGCGTGTCCAACTATGCCTTAAATACGACTTCAGTTATAACCCCATTTGGACTCAAAATTATTGTTATTCATGTCACCTATTTTCACTCATCCTTATCTACTTCTCACAAAGGCGCGGAAGATCCGCACCTAACACCTTAGTTTTTTAGCATTAAATACGCTTTAATGGAGATTTTTTTAAGGGAATCACTAGAAGCTGAAAGCTGTGGCTGATGTTCATTCTTTTTATTTTTTTTACAATACGTCACCATATTACGCTCCAACATTTTTGTTATATCAATCAACGATTTTTGTTGATTTTTTGCATTAGTCAGTAGTGAGTAAAGCTCCCGAGAAAAAAGACTGCCCTCATCTGTCGCTATAGCTTTCTGTTCATCACCCGCAGCCGCTAAAACAATATACTCACGGCCTTTTAATATACCTCCGTGTACCTTTGTTTTTTTAGCATAATGATTTTCTTGTGGAGGAAGTAACATACTTTTTTCCATACTCGCATTTTTACCTCCTCCCCCGCCTTTACTCGCGGTACCACTATGGCATGAGTCCAAGAGTATTAATTTTCTAGCCTTAATATTAGAAAGATAATAATTTAATTCATCATCAACAAAACGTGTATCTTTACGTCCATCACTTAAGATAAAAACCTCGTCTCTACCATCGCCTTCATCGCCATTTTCATCCTTAACAAAAGAGCCATGTCCATTATGGTAATAAATAAACACATCGTTATCACTCAAGTTATTAGCATATGCCTTTAAGGTTTGCCTCACATTAAGTGAATTTTTTCCATACAGAATCTTAACTTCAAACCCCCAACGCTCAAAAAGCGTTTTCATCTGCTTAATATCGTGTTGAATCCCAGGTAAATCATTTTTTTTCCCCTTGTAATCACTAATACCGACTAACAACGCCTGTTTTTTAACAGATACAGCCATTGCATAAGATGATAAAAATAAAAGACAAACAATGATTAGGTTAATGCTGATTAATTTTTTATACACGCCAACTCCCCTTATATTATGTAGTAATTATAACTAATATAATAAATTAATAAAAATCATTAATAATACAAATACTATTTTTATAGATATCTCTATAATGAACAAAGAGGCTAAGAAACAAGCATTAGATAAAGAGCTTATGAGGGATATTCCCACTGCCTCACTATTCAACTAACAAGGGGAACGCAAGCAAATGATACGCATAATGCTACTCATACTATTGACAGGGCTATCAGGCTGTTCAAGCATTCAATCCATCGAAAATCCAAACCAAAAATCCAGTCATGGACTCCATTACTTTATGCCTAAAAAGGACTTTTTAGTAACGGTCACTATAACGGATGAAAAAATTAGTGCGATTAGTTTAGCAACAACATCTGCCTATCCTGATGTATCAATACCTTATGTATTAACCTATGGCGCTAATGCTTTTGGAAGAAATATACTGAGTATTAGGCTTAATGAAAATGGACTTTTAACCTCAGTATCTTCAACAACAACAAGCGAAGTAGCAGAAACACTACAAAATCTCGCTGTCCCGACAAATGGGAGAAGTAGAATAATAGATAAAAGCTATGATGAATCTGAATCAGCACCACCTGCTAGGCACGGTTGTGGCATAGATGGAATACATACCTTTATACATAAAGCTGAAGGCGATTATCTCGACTGTGGTTTAACAATAAGCATTAAAAAATACGGCGAAAGTAGCAAAATTACCCCACATGCAATAACAGAAAATCAAGCCATATCCGGTATTTTTTATCGCCAAAACCTGCCTTATTTAATGACAGCGAAGGGGCAAGGTATAAAGGCAGCCACTATTGTTTTCTCGCCCTCAGAAGCAAAAACACAATTTATCCCTGCGTCTAAAACTTTTTTTGCTGATAATGATGCAAGCTTTGGTTTTACAGACGGTGTATTGACTCAATATAGACAAGATACAAATGGTGAATTTACTGCCCTTTTTACCTTACCTGCTGAAATTCTTAGTGCATACTTTGGTGCAGCAGGAAAGATCTTTCCTAGTTTTGGAAACCAACAAAATACACAGCAAACAACAGGTTACCAGCTCTCTTCACAACCGACTCAAGCGGAATAAATGTATAGATTATGGGTGAGGAAGCATATGCGGCATGATGACTAAACTATTTGGCTTTATACGCATGCCTATCCTCAAGCCATTGGATTAATTGATCCATTTTTGTTTTTCCTTGCTGAGGACAATCCAGTAAAGGGAGAAACTGAGTATCACTGTAGTAATGACCCTGTATTGGGAACAAACTTGGAGTTCTGAGCTTATACACAAAGGTTAAATTATCGTTGGCTAAACCCATTTCCCAAAGAAATTGCAAGGCAGCAGAGACTTGCTTTGGATCATACTTATCAAAAAGATCACGTGTTTTTAGCATTGTGCTTGCCAAAATTTTAAGCGTTATACGGTTTGATACAGAGGTAAGCACACCGTCATTATTTCTTTTATCCTTCTTAAGACGTTGTCTGAATCGCCCTAATTGTCCATCCAAAAAATTGATAATGCCATCTCTTGCTCCAAAAGCAAGTACGCTACCATTAGGATTATAACTAAGCGCCCGAATCACACCTTCATTTTTCTTAATCGTTTGCTTAAGTTGCCCCAGCTTTGTGTCCCACAGCTTAATCGTTCCATTTCCTGATGCGGAGACCAGCACATTACCATTAGGTTTATAACTGAGCGCCAAAATTTCTCCTTCATTCCCCTTAAATATTTGTTTAACTCGATGCTCCAGTTTTTAATTTTAGATTTTTCTTGACATATTAATTCATTAAAATTCAATAACTTATGTTTTACCTTCAAAATAACTAGAACATATAATGCTTCAAGTATTACACTTTTTTCTAAAAACGAAAAAATGTAAGTTATTGTTTTTATAGAAATTAATTTTAAGAAACTTAAAAAAATATTTAGATAAATAAGTCAAGAGCTAAAAACTGGAGCATCGAGTTTAAGCTTCCCTGATTCTGTATGCCAAAGTTTAATCGTTCCATCTGATAGCCCAGAGGCAAGTACACTACCATCATTGTTATAGCTAAGTGCAAGAATAGCGACTTCTCCTCCCTCAAGTGTTTGCTTAAGTCGCCCCGACATTGCATCCCAAAGCTTAATCGTGTTATCAGATGATCCAGAAGCAAGAACACGACCATTAGGGCTGTAACTAAGTGCTAAAACATCGCCTTTATGTCCTTCAAGGGTTTGCTTCAACAGACCTGATGTTGTATCCCAAAGTTTAATCGTTTTATCCTGTGATCCAGAAGCAAGAATATGCCCCTTAGGACTATAACCAAGCGCGTGAACTTCACTTTGATGCCCTTTAAGGGTTTGCTTAAGTTGCCCCGATTTTGTATCCCACAGTTTAATGGTCTTATCTGATGAGCTAGAAGCAAGTATACAACCATCAGGACTGTAACTCAGTTTCCAAATATCCTCTTTATGCCCCTCAAGCATTTGCTTAAGTTGCCCCGATTTTGCATCCCATAACTTGATCGTTTTATACGATGAGGAAGCCAATGTATGACCATCAGGACTATATTTAAGTGACTGAACAAAATCCTGATTTTCTTGAAACATCTGCTTAAGTTTCCCTGAGGTTACATCCCATAATTTAATCGTTTTACTTTCTGATAAAGAAGCGAGTATATTGCCATCAGGATGATGACTCAGTGCAAAAATACCATCATCATCTCCTTTAAGTGATCGTTTAAGCAGCCCTGATTTTGCATCCCATAATTTGATCATGCCATTATTTGATGCAGATACAAGCACATTACCACGAGGATTAAAACTAAGTGCCTCAATTGATCCTTCATGCCCTTTAAATGTTTGCTTAAGTCGCCCTGATTTTGCATGCCATAACTTGATAATTCCATCCGATGATGCTGATGCCAATACGCTACCATCAACATTATAACTAAGTGTCTTAACCCATTCTTTATGCCCCTTAAGCGTTTGTTTAAGCTGTCCTGATTTTGTATCCCAAAGTTTAATGCTTCCATCAGAGGAAGAGGAGGCAATGATACGACCATCAGGACTGAAGCTAAGTGCTTCAACCGAATTTTTATGACCCTCCAGTATTTGCCTAACCTTCCCCGATCTTGTGTCCCAAAGCTTAATAGCATTATAGGATTCGAAGGCGAGTACACTGCCGTCGGGACTATAACTAAGCAGCTTAACCCACTCTTTATGACCTTTAAGCACTTGCTTAAGTTGCCCTGATTTTGTATTCCAAAGCCGAATACTTCCATCAGACGAAGAAGAGGCAAGTACACGGCTATCAGGGCTGTAGCTAAGTGCCTCAACTGAATCTTTATGCCCTTTAAAGGTTTGCTTAAGTTGCCCCGATTTTGCATCCCATACCTTTATCGTTCCATCTGCTGACCCAGAGGCAAGCACGCGACCATCAGGTCTATACACGACAGAAAGAGTTACTGTACCAACATCTAAAGGGGCCGGTGTAGCATATTTCTCTGGATTTAATGCCTTTATTGAAAGGCTTGTTAATTGCCCCCACGTGCTTTGTTCTAAAGCAGCCTTCCCTTGCGGGATCTTTGTTTTTTCTGCCTCTAACCCATAAAGCCACGCTTTACGGTATTCTGTCAGATTTTTGTCTCTATCCCCATTATTAAGCGCAGCGATGGCCATTTGCTCATAGAATTTTGCCCGAAAGAGATTCGCCTCCAGAAGCTGAGGCGTATTCTCTAAACCTTTAGTAAAATAAAAAGGCGATCCTACTGTTCCATCAGCAATCATCGGTCGTTGAGAGGTATGACTTAAATCAT
>CAYNGN010000152.1:0-6565 GCA_964396615.1 uncultured Thiothrix sp.
GCATAATACAGTATCGTGAATTTCACGCTCCCCCTGTCACGCTACTATTAAACAAATGCCCTGCCCATATCACAAACCAAGCCGCACACCCAACCGTGATTCATTTCTGAGTACAAAAGATATATTCATAAGAGCAATTTAAAAGCAATAAAGTTTCCTTATTGCAAAAAATTAATCTATTCATGACATAATATGATGTATATATTAACGTAAGCTTGATTGATTTCTACCACACATTCTCAATGGAAAAACACATGTCTCATTCCTATCAACGCAAAGCTAGTGTACTTGCGACCTCTTTTGTTATTACCACACTCGGCATTAGCAGCTGTGGTAAGACCCCCGAAGTAACCGTAAACCCAGCACCACCAAAAATAGAAGACTGTCATCCTCACTCAGGTAGTAAAGATGAACATTGTCATAAAAGCGAAAAACCAAAACCACCTGAACCCAAAAAACCAATCATCATCGCCAATCCTCCTATGCCAGCCCCCAAATAAACAATGTAATTTTTGCGAGTCATACTACTTGAATACTGCATCCTCCTCCCCATAATAGTTAAGGCGTATTATCGAATGATACTACGCCTTAACTAAAAACTAACCGTTACGCCCATTTAGACTATTTTATAACACATAGTCTCTTCTATTAACACTTAATAGCTTTTAGGTGTTTTTATAAAAAATATAATGAATACCGTAATTTAGCCATAAGGAAATCAAAATCATGATGACAAAAACACTTCTTATTAGCGCAGTAGCACTTGCTCTTTCTGTATCGACTCCACAGGCTTTCGCTAAAAAAAGTAAAAAAGTGAGTAGCTCTAGCTCAAAGCCTGCGGACAAACCCGCAGAAAACAAGACAGATGCACCAGCAAACAATACCACAAACACGGCACAGCCAGCAGCCGCTGCACCTGAGCAAAAAAGTGGTGGCATGGGCACTGCTATTGCAGCAGGTGTTGGCGGAGCTGTTGTTGGTGGTTTAGCGGGTGCTGCCATCGCCTCATCACTATCAGGTGGTGATGAGAAAAAAGATGCGAGCGGTAATACCGTTAGCGCTCCAATTCCTTCACCCTTACTTAAAATGACTCCTGAAGAAGCCGTAAAATCAGCAACTGAAATGCAAGAAAAAGCGAAAGAAGCGGGTTTCTCGTTTGCCAAGTCAGATGAAATGTTAAAAAAGACAGAAGAATTAATCACCAAAGATGATGCTGGCAAAAAGCAAGCACACGAAATCGCTGTGATTGTTCATGCATGGGCAGAATCAGGCGTAAAGAAATCAGAAGCACTGAAAAAAGTATCTGAGAAATTAGGAATATAATTTTCCAACTCAAATCATCTTAATTCTAGAAATAGAAAAATAGAAACTGTGCAACAAGAGGCTTGTTTTAACCAATAAATAAGCCTCTTTTCATTTCTACTGCATTATTTCAGGTACAATAGTCTTTCACTTCATGGATATAAGAAACATTCATCACGGAGCAAGCCGTTTCATACATATATTAATTGTTCGCCAAAAATATCAACACCATGTCCTTGTTCTGCCATCCTATTTTTCTCCTCATAAAACGCGCATTTATTAATTTTCGTGCCAATAATGGTATTCTTTTATCAGGGGCAATCGCTTATTACACGCTATTATCTATCATCCCCCTCTTTACCTTGCTGCTTACAGGACTATCAAACTTTTTCAATGAAGATCAACTACTTGATATTGTTAACAACAACCTAAGCCTTATCATTGGCACACAATCCAATATTCTCACTGAGCAAATTGCTACCTTTGTTGAGCATCGACAAACTGTTAGTTGGATTGGCGTACTGGCATTGTTTTTTTTTAGCTCTACAGCCTTTACCGTATTAGAAAATACACTCTCTGTTATTTTTTCTGATCGCATAAAACAACAACATCGCCACTTTCTGGTTTCAGCCATTATCCCTTACCTTTATATTTTCCTACTGGGTATCAGTATTCTTGTCATTATTCTAATTCATAGCGCTGTTGATTTATTAGAAGATAATTATCTAACACTTTTTATTTGGACATGGTACTTAAATGACTTTACTGGTATTTTTCTGTATTTTCTTGGGCTTATTGGTTTAGTACTCTTATTGGCTTCATTTTACATGATCATGCCCATAGGAAAAATTTCATTTCGTCATGCACTGGTTGGCAGTATATCAGTCGTCATATTTTGGGAAATAATCCGTCATATCCTTATTTGGTATATTTCCAATTTTTCAATGATCAATATCATCTACGGTTCCTTGGCAACCGCTGTTGTTGCACTCGTTTTTCTGGAAATAGCGGCAATGAACTTCTTATTTGGTGCGCAACTTATTGCTGAATATGAACGTTTTGATAGTGAGGCAGCAAAAGCTGCTGAGTGTGATACTAAACCATGATCGATAGTTTTTGGTAACTTCTCAGAGAAGTGACATCCCCTTATTTCATATCATGAAACTATTCATCTGAGTTATCATAGCGGATAGCTTTTGTTGGAAGGAACAGTGATGAATGGTATGCTTTCAGCAGATAAAATTATCGGCAGAATCATTAAATTCAGAGAAACTTGATGAAAAAGTTTATTAGTATACTGTTAACCCTTAGTCTATATTTCCCTCTTAGCAGCTATGCTGATGGCTCTTCAATAAAAATATTACCCCTCGGCGATTCAATCACTTGTGCAAGCAAATATAAAACAAGCTACCGCTACCCCTTATGGAAGCAGCTTATTGATGCAGGAAAACACGTTGAATTCATTGGCAGCCAAACACAAAAAGGCAATGGAGGTAGAGTTTGGGCTACTTACAAAAACCACCTTTTTCCAGCCGCAAATGAAGGGCATTCTGGTTGGCGGGCAGACCAAGTATTAAACGGATTGAATAATACCGTAAAAGGGCTAACAACATGGATTACTCACTATAAACCTGATATTGCACTGGTTCACTTGGGTACCAATGATATCTACCAAGCACAAACCCCTGAATCAACACGTGATGACATTGAGCAAATTATTGTTACATTGCGTGATAAAAACCCACACATTAAAGTATTATTAGCCAAAATCATTCCATTACCGTTACCAAGGGGTAAAAATATACCACGCTTAAATCAATTGCTGACTCAATTAGCAAGCAAATTAAATCAGCCCAGCTCACCCGTTGTTAGTGTTGATATGTATTCTGGGTTCAACCTCAATACAGATATGCAACATGACAAAATACACCCAAATGTTAGTGGTGAAGAAAAAATGGCACAGCGTTGGTTTAATGCACTAACGAACCATCAAATGCTAGAAAAATAAACATTTCATCAACCCATATCAAGTGAGAAAACGAATGAGTCTTTTTAGTAAATTAAGTGGCGTACAACAAAAATTATTATTAACACCTCATGGAGGGTTATTACTAGCCGCTATTTCAATAGCGGCTATTGATGGCGATGTTGATACTAATGAAATAGCTATTGTAGAACGCTTAGATGGTGGTGGTGGGAGTAATGATTGGAACTCAGCATTAAAAGCATGGAAAGTCATGTCTACTGAAGAATGCGTTCAATTAGTTGCTAGTTCAATGGATGAAAACCAACAATTAAGTACATTAGCCAATCTCATTGATATCGCAATGGCTAATGATATTTTAACCAACGCGCAACAAACCTTACTTGACACTTATGTAGCCGCTTTTGATGTCAATAAAGCGGATGTACAAAAAATTATTGATGTTATGTCTTTAAAAAATGATAAAGCTAGGTTTCTGCCAAGTTAGAAGTAAATCATGCATGCTATTTATTAATCAGCAACTTGTTTGAACCTGTTGGAACGTAGCAAGTTCTGTTTAATTTAAAAATAATCCACATGACTTGCTGATTACGTTGCTTCTATTAAAACCCATGCGACAATAAACGCTGCAATCTGCTCAGGATTATTAATATCTAACAGAGTCAAAGCATTAGTATTAGGGATTGAAGTATCACTAGCCAGTGCAATAATCATTGCATCATCAGGATAAAGATAAGGACGTTCCAGCACCTCTCGATGTAACTCTATTTTGGCAAAAGCCTCCTGTTTAAAGCCTTCGACTAAGACCATATCCAGTTTATCGGCTTCAAGACCTTGCAAGGCTTCACCTAATGAAGGCTCTTTACGCTGATCTTGATGTTCAATAATAATTGCGGTTCGTTTACGTGAGGCAATGGCAATTTGGGCTGCGCCTGCTTTACGTAAGATATAGCTATCCTTATGCGGATGGTCAATATCAAATTTATGATGGGTATGTTTGACAATACCAACACGCAGACCTTGTGCATTAAGCAATGGCAGAAGCTTACTTAATAAGGTGGTTTTTCCTGTACCACTAAACGCAGCAAATCCCAATACAGGTAGGGGAAAATCAATCATCTTTGTTACGCTCCAATTGTTGGTATTGCTCATCTGTATTGATATTTATAAATGCATGTGGTTGATCAGAAAAGTCAGCCAATGCAACACTGTGCTGCTTATACCATTGTCCAACGCTGCGTTTACCGCCCTGTAGAAAATACAGTAAATCCTCCTTCAATGAAACGGGAAGTAATGCATGCAAAAACTGTGAACGTTCACCATCATGTGCAATAGCAATTTCTGTTTGTTGTTTATGCTGGGCATGACATAAACGAGAGACTAAATCATGCGGTAAACAGGGCGCATCACAAGGAACAGTGATGATATAAGGGGTTATTACTTGCTGCATGGCACTGATAAAGCCTGCTAGAGGGCCTTGGTAATCATCTTGTAGATGACTCGATAGATCACTAAGCATATCGCCAAAAACAGGGTGGTTATATTGCGCGTAGTGGGCTTGATTACGGTTTGCATTAATAGCAATATTAGCAACTTGCAACTGAATACGAGTAATAATAGTGGCGACAAAAGGCTGACCATTATACAACATAAGTCCCTTATCCAAGCCGCCTAAACGGCTGCCTTTTCCTCCCGCAATAATAACAGCAGTAATATCAGTACTGGAAATCATACATAACAATTTAATGACTTTCATTGCATAAATATATCACTTAAAGTAATAAAAAATAAATTATTCAGTTAATATAAATAACACATAATGACCTGATGGCCACCGTTTAAGTTTCTCATTCCTTTTAATAGCGTTGGTCTTTGCGTTTCTATTTGCATCAGTGGCAAAACGCTGATGCTTGCCAATAAAATGACAGCGAATCGTGCCTGTTTTGCCGCCGCGATGTTTGGCAATAATGAGTTCAGCGATGCCTTTGTCCTTGGACTTTTTGTGATAGATCTCGTCACGATAAATAAAAATAACACACGAGGCATCTTGTTCCAGCGCCCCGCTTTCACGCAAATCAGACAGCTGTGGGCGTTTATCAGGACGGTTTTCGAGGGCACGATTGAGTTGTGACAACAGTATAATGGGGCAGTTAAAATCCTTTGCCATGGCGCGAACTTCACTGGAAATGGCAGCGACTTCGCTTTCACGATTGGGGTAATTCCGATGACTCGAACCGTGCATCAGTTGCACATAATCAATTAAGATGGCACTCAATGGCTTGCCTGACCGCTGTACTAAACGACGGCAGCGCGCACGTAGACTCGCAGGTGAATGCGCGGTTTGATCATCAAAAAAGATGTCCATTTTCTTCAGTTTTTTTACGCTGCTATGCAATGAACCCCATTCCAACTCGGATAACTCCCACGGATTGCGTAAATGGGAAAAATCAATCCGCCCTTGAGAAGAGAGCATTTTGGTAATGACCTGCTCGGTGGGCATTTCCAGCGAAAATACCGCTACTACCCCGCCTGTGGTACTGGCAATGCCTTCGACGAGATTCAGCCCTAAAGTCGTTTTTCCCATCGCGGGGCGACCTGCGAGTACATAGACTTTGCCGTTTTCAAAGCCTGATAATTGGGCATCCAGTGCCTCAAGGGTAGACGATGCACCAAGCAAGGCATTGCCGTCGTTATCACGTAGAGTTTCAAGCAGGGTTAGTTGGTGTTTAAGCGCTTGTTTCATCGGGATGAAATCGTTATTGAGCATGGTTTTTTTTTGCTCCAAGGCAAAAGCGCTGGCAACCATAAATTCTAATAATTGAGTCAGTTCGCTGTTATCACTGCCTTTGGCAAAGCCTTGATTGACCAGTGCTAAGGCAAAGTGAATAATCTGCCGTTTGAGTGAGTAGTTGCTCACCATATTCGCATAAGCAACAATATTCGCTGAACTCGGTGTATCTTTGGCTAAATCGCCTAAATACGCTAAGCCGCCGACAATATCAAAAAAGCTTTGTTGGTGTTGCTCTCCTTGGTTTATAAAACGCCCCTTCATCCATTCGGAGACGGTTAACACATCAATCGCTTGGTTATTTTCTGCCATATCCGCCATCGCGCGAAAGATCAATTGATGGTCTTCACGGTAGAAATCCGTGTCGCTTAATCGCTCGGCAATCGGTATATAGCTTTGGTTATCCAGCAAGATACCGCCAATCACCGACTGTTCGGCTTCAATCGAATGGGGAGGAATACGCAGATCATCGGGGTTCATTGCATCTCTCC
>CAYNGN010000153.1:0-6559 GCA_964396615.1 uncultured Thiothrix sp.
TTATACCTATAAGCTTCTTTTTTGAAAGTCAATGACTTGATTGTTGGAAGGTTGCGTCATTAACTTGTCTTAGACACTCAGGAACACTCAAACCCAATGAACCTTACTTTTATTTCAGATACTCATTCACACCATGATAATTTAACACTTGAATCAGGAGATATACTGATTCACTGTGGTGACTTTATGCGTAACGGTAGCTTGGAGGATACTGAGAGTTTTGCTTATTTTATGGCAGCACAAAACTTCGAGTATAAAGTTGTTATTGCAGGTAATCATGAATAGTGCTTTGAAAATGAAGAGAAAGAACAAGCGGAGCAATACTTAATTGAGCAGGGTATTATTTATCTTAATGATTCAGGGACAGAAAGCAATGAGGTATTATGGGGTAAGCGTTATGTGTCGAATGAACGCAGTTGATTATATCATCATCCATTCCTCTTTTTACACCGACTAGCTATCCTTATGAAAATCGCTATTATCTCTGACATTCACGGCAACTTACCCGCACTAGAATCTGTTATTGAAGACATTCAACACTGGAATGCTGACCAGCTTATTATTAATGGCGACCTGATTAATCGGGGTACGTTAAGTCTCGCTTGTTTAGCATTTTTGCAGCAATTACCGATAAAGAAAACCTTTCTCAAAGGTAATCATGAAGACTTTGTTATCAGTTGTGAATTTTTCGATCAACCGCTTGATTCTCCCGAATATAAGATTCGCGAGTTTGCTCATTGGACGTATGAACAAGTTTTTCCCCATATTAATACAATAAAAACATGGCAAAGTCAGCTTGATATCGTGCTGAATGAACAAGATCACTTGCATATTACGCATGGTACGAAGATTGGTAATAGAGACGGTATTGCCCATTGTACGACGGATGGGGAGTTAACAGCTAAAGTAGGTCAAGATTATGATTTTTTTATCACTTCACATACGCATCAGCCACTCATACGTCAATTTAACAAAACACTTATTCTCAACACTGGCTCAGTAGGCAGTCCCTTTGATGGTGACAAGCGTAGTAGTTATGGACGGTTTTGGTTATCTCAGCAGCAATGGAAAATGAAAATCCAGCGTGTGAGTTATGATCATCAGGCAGCGATCAATGACTATTACAGCAGTGGTTTTCTTGAGCAATGCGGTGAACTGCCAAAACTGATGTTACGTGAATTAGAACTAGCAAAAAGCTTGATGGGAGGATGGATGCATCAGTATTCTCAAGCGGTGCTTGCTAAGGAATTGACGTTTGAATCAGCAGTTCAACAACATTTGGCGAATTATCCGTTGTAGTTCTCCGTTTGTCTCATCCCCGCTTAAGTGGGTGACTCAAAATAACTTGGTATTTTAGAACCTTACTCAGCATCATAGCTAAACTCGCCAATATCAATCACTGCCTTTTCATTTTCTAAGCGTAATACCCGTTCTTTTTGCACTTGGTTGACTTTTGCAAAATTACTATAAATTTCGGCGCGAATAGTGACAGGAATGGCTTGTTTTTGCTGAGAATTGCCATAGTAGTTTGCTTGTATTTTATACGTCCCTGCAACCGCTTGTTTAATCATAAACTCTTCAGGGCCATAACCACGGGTAATATCGTTCGATATCTTGCCACCAATACGAGAAACTCTATTACTGTAAAAGGTTTTTTCACCATAAGGATCAATCACCCACAAATCAATATCCGTATTATCACTGCTCCAATTAATCACAATACGCAGATCAACAGGCATGTTATTGATTAATCGTGCATCAAATTGCTCACGTTTAATGGTTTTGTGTCGGGCGAGTAGGGCGTTTAACTCATTGATGACGACAATTTTAATCCCATGAAAGCGCCCATTCCATGTATGGGTGAGGATATGGTAGAAGTTATCAGCAGCATGTTGATACGCGTTGTTTTTTGCGTGTGCCAGTGCAAGATCTCTAAAAGATTGTGGCTCAAACGGGCGTAGCTTTTTGACTTTTTCAAAGGCTTTAATGGCAAGTTTATATTCACCAAATTCCATTGCTTTTAGCGCAAATACACGTAAAAACTCACTGTTTTCAAAATCCAGTTCGAGGATATTGGAGAGGATAATCAGTGCCTGTTGTGGCATGGCATTTTTATAGAATAAGTCTGCTACATCAACATAAAACATAGGTTGAGTGCGATACGTCACTTGCTGAGTATAATAAGTGGTGAGCCATTGGCTTTTATCCGTGGCTTTAATGGCATCAAGGTAAGCAGCTTTTGGATTAAAGGCTTTTAGTTTTATTTCTGCGCTGGGGATTTTAGGGGGGTGTGGTTTATTTGTTATTTTTTGTGCCATGAGGGCAGGAGCAGGGGATGCTGCTAGCATCATTGTTTCACCACCAAAACCCGCTATTATGGCTGATGATGCGGCATCACTCTCCGCTTCTTGTTGTTTGTTTTCTTTTTTTGGTGGCTGTGGTTTTGTTTTGGCAAAGGTCGTGTTGTACCAAACTTTTTGTTCCTGTAACAATTGAATAGACTCTATTAATGCTTGTTCTTTTTCATACAGTTTCTTATCGGTTTTTTGCTTGAGCAACCTGGCATACTGAGGTTTTAGGGTTTTAGGTGGCTCAATTTCATAGCGAACATAGTCTTCGACACGATCAAGCACAATCAGCGAGGTGTCTTTAGTGAGTACTTTATAGCGTTTAGCCAATGCAATAATCGCGTCTTTATTGTTTTTGTCGTCCGTTTCTAGTGCCGTTATTTTTGCCGTTGCCCATAGGCTATCCAAACTGTGTTTAACGGTAATGGGATTATTCAGTTGGATGGTTTTTTGCTGTGTCTTGTTTTGCGTTGTAATATCGAGTGTTACCCACATTGGTTGATTGGGTTCAGGCGCTTGTTTGGCTTTGGCAATAAGCTGTAAACGACTATTCTGTTGGCTAATAAAGATGCTATCGGTATCAATATTTGCTGAACTTGCGGCAACGTTGATAGAGGATAGTGTTGCTGAAAACTGTTGCATGGCTTCTTGTGTTGTATGCTGCACAAGGTCAATAAAGCGCCCCTTGGAGCGTGTTGCATAACGTTTGAGAAGTGCCGTATCGGCTGTTATCGAGGCATTGATGCTGCTGATGGGTTTGTCAATATGCTGCAATTCATCATCAAACAAGGTTTTAATCCCATTAGAAAATAGCAAGACTTCATCAACATGAAGTTGGCTGATATCAATGCTGGCAAAGTTATTACTGCCATTGTAATGACTGTTTTTAAGCAGTTTGCTGAGCGTGCTAAAAGGCTGTCCTGTTTCACAAGGTACGCTGGCAGCACATATTGTTAGTGATTGTTTGCTGGCTTGGGCATGATTGAAGAACACGAGTTCTATCGTGGCTATTTTTACCTGTTCGATATAGGACGCTAAAAAGCGTAGTTCTTTATCCAGTTGGCGTTGTTGATTGGAGAATGAAGTATCCCAAATGAGAGCGATTTTCTTTGGGAGTGGGCGAGGTGCTTGTTGTGTTTGTTGGGGAAAGTCACTGCTGGAAAATAAGAACGTTTCTTGATCACGTTGTTGGACAAAGGTATTCGAGGGCGTGTTGGTATGATCAAGGGTAATCAGAATCGGTTTTGTTATTTTGAATGCAGATTTTTCCAGTTTAATGCGTTGCCCTTGTGAAACATTATCAAACTGAATATCCGCGATATTAACGCTTGGTTGGCTGTTTAATGCAGGAATGGTGATCGTCAGTTTAAGCGAGTCTAAAGCGTGTTTAGTAAGAAAAGGCACACGGTATTGCAACTTATTTTGCTTGTTTTTTAAGAGTTCTTGTAGGGTTATTTTTACCTTTTTGTAACCGTTTGCAGGCAAAGGATAAAGTCTGGTTTTAAAGTTATTGCCAATGGTTTTTTCCAATAAAGCAGGATCAATTTGCGCTCTAATGGTGTTTTCGTAGGCTTCTTTACCTTTCGCCTTTGGCACAACGGAGGCATGACGGTAGACACCGTTAATGGGTAAGGCATAGTCAATCACCTGTTGTCCATCCAGCAAGCTAAACAATAATTCGCCTTCCAGCACACGTGGGTTTGGGTTATGAAACACTAACTCATAGGTTGATGTGGCAATATTGGCAATGATTTGTGTTTCAATGGTGAGGGTGCTGAGGGTAATGGGTTTTAGCGTCGGATCAGCGAGTGTTACGGTGGGTGGGTCAACAATAATAGGTGAGGTTGTTTGGTTTATCTCTTCAGCAAATGCGGAGGAATGCAGGGTATTAAACGCAAAGAGGAGGGATAGTAAGGTAATGGTGACACTTTTTTTCATAATAAGCGCTTCTTTGTTATGGATAGGAAGAGATAATAAGCGCTAATCTAGCATAGAGGCGAAATAGTTTTACTGCAATGATTTGCTGGATAATGAAGTCATTGATTTTAAAACAAAAGCAGGAAAATATGGGCACTAGGCACGTCAATTCAGTACGTAGATACTTGAGTATGTACAGGTTCATTATTTTAATTAAAGGATAGCGTCCCCTTTGCTCTCCTAAGGGAATAACCGCCATCAGTCAGTAGCATCCCTTATTAATGATTAAAACAGCTTGTTGATTGAGTGGATTATAGATTACGATGAATAATATATAAAATATAGTAATAATGTGAGATAAGGGGCTATCACAGTGAGTAAAAAAGAAAGATATAGGGAAGACTTACCAAGGTATGAGAAATTTCGTTCTAAAACCCATAAAAAAATCATAAAAGAAAAAGTGTAGATAGAGGAAAAATACGTGCTGATGTTCAGCGTCTTAAAGAAAAAATTATTATTTTTTTTGAGGATAATAAGGTGTCACGTGCTTTCCAACAGCTCGGTTATTTAGAAGAAAATCAAAAAAACGATAATGACTTTTTTTTAAAAAGCTTATCAGATATTGCTAATCACATTAATAGTATCGATATTAAAATAGAATTTTTTGATCATTTTTACCATAGATATGCATATGATGCCTACTTGTTAAATAATTATGGCGATGCGTTAGCGAAAAATGGCGAGTATGAGAGAGCGTATGCGTTGTTTGACCAATCGTTAAGGCAGGATGACAAAGAGAGTATTACGCTGTTTCTCTATGCGAATGCACTTGAAATGAGTCAGCAATATAGTGATGCTATTGATAAGATGAAGGTAATAAAAGTTAATGATATTCCAAATAATTTAAAAAACTATATGTTTTTGAGAATAGGTCGATTATACTTTTTTAATAAAGACTATCCATTAGCAAAAAAATATTTTGAGCGCATTGATAATCATATTTCTCAACATAATATTTTACGAAATATTACTCAAGAATTGCTAGGAAATAGCCTAAATAGAAGTAAAATTAATCAACATATAGATGGAATAATAACGTCCTTTGAAAAAGAAGAGTTAAAATCTATCGCCCATATTATCCCTATGAAAAAATCACATGAAATTTATAATGACAAGGCAATAGAGAGTCAATTAAACAATGAAAAAGAGATGAATAGTGCTATTTTTCATAAACTCAATAATCATATTAGCCTTATTAAAATTACCTTTGATTTTATTATCAAGAAAAACTACTCTGATGAAACAACAAAAAATGCGAAAAGGCTAATAAAAAGGGTTAGTAAAATATTTGTCAACATAAATGAAATGAGAGAGAAACAAAAAAGGTTAGAAAATAAAATAGGGGCGTTATCTTTAAAGGAGATAGAAGAAAAACTTGTTGAACTCGGTGAAGAGATTGCTGATAAAATTAATAATAGCCTCTCTAACCTGAGTACAAGTATTGGTTTATTGCAAAAAAAGGGATTAATTGATGAAAAAAGGCTTGAAAAGCTAAAAAAACAACTTTCAACCGCTATGGCTGTTGCTAATGACTTAAGAGTTATTAATTCACCTACACATTTAGTCATTAGTGAGTTTTCAGTTAATGATGTTTTTGAAAATATAGAAAACAATATGACACTTGATAATGTTACGTTGAAATTATCAATTAAAAACAGTAAAAAACTAATTTATGGTGATAAAAATAAAATAAAAGAAATAATTAGTGAATTGGTTGGAAACTCCATAAATCATAATGAAAATAAAAAAATAACTATAAAAATAACATCGAGTAATAAGGCGAATCCCTATATAGGAAAGATAAAGCATAAAGGGGAATTCTTATATATTTCATTTACTGATAATGGTAAAGGTATAGTAAAAGATAAGAAAGAATGGGTGTTTCTTGCAACAAAAACGACGTTAAAGGATGGAAGCGGGCTAGGACTTTATATTATTAAAAAAAGCTTGGAGTCTATGAGAGGATACATTACGGAAAATGGAAAATATGGTGTAAGATTTAACCTTTATATTCCATATGATGGGGGAAGTGTATGATCAGTGATAGTGATATTAAGGTTTTGATTGTTGATGATGATGAAGATAATTTAGGGGTTTATACGGAATATCTATCTGATATATATGGTTATAAGGTGGAAACTGCTACTAGTGCAAAAGAAGCTATTGAGCGATTAAAACAGGCTCTCTGGTTTTTCCCGTGGTAAATAAAGCTAATAAAGACAGTATGTTATATA